>QHVD01000023.1 GCA_003222235.1 Gemmatimonadota bacterium
TCCTCGAGCGCGCGCTCCATGACCTCAGCTTCGGTCGCGCCGCGGGCGACGCTGAGATGCGCCCGAACCTTGCCGTTCACCTGGACGACGACCTCGACCTCGCCCGCAGCGGCGATGCGCTCGTCGAAGCTCGGCCACCGGCCTTCGAAGATCGACCGATCGTGCCCGAGGACGGCCCAGAGCTCCTCCGCGAGATGGGGTGCGTAAGGCGCGAGGATCACGATGAGGGGCTCTACCGCATCCCGCGTCGCGCATCCCGCCTCCCGCAAGGCATTCACATACTCCATCATCGCGGCGATCGCCGTGTTGTAGTCCAGGCTCGCCGTGTCCGCCGTGACCTTCCGGATCGTCTGATGGAGCTTGCGCGCAACGGCCGGCGGCAGCCCCGGGCCCGCTGACCCTGGGGACCCCGGGGACCCCGGGCTTGCGCCCGGGGTTAGGGGGCCCGGGGTCCCTGGGGTCACGGCTGCCTCGTGCGCGAGCTGCCACACCTTGTCGAGGAAGCGCCGGACCCCTGTGATCCCCTCGTCCCGGAAGTCGCCGCCCTCCTGAAACGGACCGAGGAACATGAGGTACATGCGGAACGCGTCGGCGCCCCATTTCCGGATGTAGGAGTCGGGAATCACCACGTTACCGCGCGACTTCGACATCTTGGCGCCGTCCTTGATGATCAGTCCGTGCGCCCGGAACTTCGGGAACGGCTCTTCGAACCCGACGTGCCCGAGCTCCTCCAGCACCATCGTGATGAAGCGGGAGTACAGCAGGTGGAGCACCGCGTGCTCGTTCCCGCCGATGTAGGACGTCACGGGGAGCCAGGTCCTGGTCCGCTCGGTGTCCCAGGGCCGATCGTCGAACTCGGTGGACGGATAGCGAAGGAAGTACCACGCCGAGTCGAGGAACGTGTCCGACACATCGGTTTCCCGCCGCCCCGTGGCACCGCACTGCGGGCACTTCACGAAATACCACTCTTTGTGCCGCGCGAGCGGGCTCACGCCGGAGGCGTCGGGACGGAAGTCCTCGATGAACGGCAACACGACGGGAAGGTCGTGCTCCGGCACCCCCACCGGACCGCACCGGTCGCAGTAGATGATCGGGATCGGCGGTCCCCAGTAGCGCTGGCGCGAGATGCACCAGTCGTGAAGGCGGTACTGGACCTGCGGCGTCGCGAGCCCCCGTTCCCGCAGTCAATCCACGATGCGCCGCTGCGCAGCGCGGCAGGGCAGCCCGTCGAACTGCCCCGAGTTCATCATGGCGCCGTCCTCGGTGACGCTCGGGAGCGGCTCGTCGGCCTGCACGACTCGGCGCACGGGGAGGTTGAACGCCGCCGCGAACTCGAAGTCGCGCTTGTCGTGGGCCGGCACCGCCATGATGGCGCCCGTGCCGTACTCCATGACCACGTAGTCGGCGATCCAGATGGGGATCGCTTCCCCGGTCGCTGGATTGCGGGCGTAGGAGCCGAGAAACACCCCGCTCTTGGTCTTCTCGCCCACCTTGCGCGACACGAGGTCCCTCGCCAGCACCTCGCGCCGGTAGGCGTCGACCTCGTGGCGCCGCTCGTCGGCCGTGAGCGAGTCTACGAGGGGGTGCTCGGGCGCGAGCACGATGTACGTGGCGCCGAACACGGTGTCCGGGCGGGTGGTGAAGACGGATAGCTTCGCGCCCGCCCCCGGCGTCTCGAACACGAGCTCTGCGCCCTCGCTCCGGCCGATCCAGTTGCGCTGCAGTGTGCGGGTCGAGTCCGACCAGTCGAGCCAGTCGAGGTTCTCGAGGAGGCGCTCGGCATAGCGGGTGATCGCGAAAAACCACTGCTCGAGGTAGCGCAGCTCGACCTTGGTGTCGGGGTGGCGCTCGCAGTAGCCGTTGATCACCTGTTCGTTCGCGACCACGCTCATGTCTTTGGGACACCAGTTGACCGCCCCCCTCTTCCGGAATGCGAGCCCGGCCTTGAAGAGCTGCAGGAAGATCCACTGCGTCCACTTGTAGTAGCGGGGGTCGGTGGTCGAGAGCTCGTGGCGCCAATCGAACATGCCGCCGACGCGCTTGAGCTGCCGGCGGAACGTCGCGATGTTCTGCGGGATCAGCGTCCCCGGGTTGGTCCCGACCGAGAGCGCGTAGTTCTCGGAGTGGATGCCGAACGCGTCGAACCCGATCGGCTCGAACACGTCGTGCCCCTGGAGCCGCTGGAACCGCCCGTAGATGTCCGCGCCCGTGAACGCAAACATGTTCCCCACGTGCAACCCCTCGGCCGAGGGATAGGGGAACATCATCAGGTTGTAGAACGGCCGCTCGGGGCGGTCGAGATCGGGCTCGTTGGTGTGGTTCTGCTCCCAACGCTCTTGCCACTTGGTCTCGACGGCCTCGGGGTCGTAGCTCGGGACCCGGCTCATAACTGCATGAAACTAAACAGGCTTGCCCCTCCAGGTAACCCTGCGTACCTTGCCGACCCGCGTCATGGCCAGCCGCACCCAGCAGCTCCGGCAGCGCTTCCTCCTGACGGGGGCCGGTGTCGCCCTCGTGCTCGTCGTCGGCTTCGCAGTGCTCTCGGGCAAAAGCACGCAACGGATCGTGGAGGGACAGGCGCGGGAGCAGGGTCAGGACGTGGCGACCCGCGTGGCCACCGCGGTCGACCAGTACCTGCGGGAGCGCCGCCACGAGGGAGAGGTGCTCGCCCTGTCGCCGGCGCTGATCCGGGCCGCCGTGAACGGATCGCAGCGGGCGGTCCGGGAGGGGCTGCTCCAGATGGACCGCTCGACCCTCGAGCGGATGTTCGGCCAACGCCGGGAGTTGGGGGGCGATCCGGAGCTCGCCGCCTACCTGCGGGAATACACCCGGCGGTCTGACTTCACGCAGCTGTTCTTCACCGAGAGCCACGGGTACACGGTGCTGTCGTCCGGTCGCCCCTCCGACTTCGTCCAGTCGGCCGCCGAGTGGTGGCGGCGCGCGATGGCGGACGGCGCGTACGCGGGCGGCCCGAGCTACGATTCCTCCGACGCGGCGGTGTCGCTCGAGTACGACGTTGCCCTCCGCGCGCCCGGTATCCCCCAGCCCGTGGGCGTTCTGAAGACCGTCTTCGCGCTCGACGCGCTGTCGCGCCTACTCGCGGCGGCGGGACTGGAGGGCGCGCGGTTGCAGGTCGTGGACGGCGAAGGCCGCGCAGTCGTGACGCCGAATCAGGGCGAGGTGCTGCGCGCGCTCCCCGACGCCCGGGCGGTGCCGCGGACCGCGCGGCCGGCCTGGACCACGGTGCGGACGGCGGCAGGCGAGGAGCTGGTCATTACTGTCCCCGCGAACGAGGGGAAGTGGTGGGTCGTCTTCCGACAGCCGACCGGCGCCGCCTACGCCGCGGCGCAGGCCACGCTCGGGAACAATTTCCTCTGGGCCGTCGTCGTCTTCGCCGCGACGCTGGGGCTGGTCTACCTCGCCTGGCGCTGGCTCAACAAGCGGGTCACCGAGCCCGTGCGTGCGGCCGGGGCGATCGCGAGCCGGGTGGCGGGCGGCGACCTGTCGGCGACGGTGGCGGCGGAGCGGACGGAGACGGCGGAGGTGGGTGATCTCCTTTCCTCCGTACACACGATGGTCGTCGCGCTGCGCCGGCTGGTGGGTGCGATCCGCACGGCCGCCGACGAGGCCGCGGCCATGGCGAGCGAGATCTCGGCTTCCACCGAGCAGATGAGCGCTTCGACGCAGCAGATGAGCGCGACCTGCCAGGACCTCACGCAGCGCGCGGCGGAACAGGCGCGGCTGGTGCGCGCGGCGGCCGACGACTCTGCGAAGATCCTGGAAATCGCCACGGTCCTCGCGGCGGGTGCCGAGGACTCGGTGCGCCGCAACACCGCCGTCGCGGAGCTGGCGCGCCGCCACAAGGGGGTGCTGGACCAGAGCACGACCCAGCTCGTGAAGCTCGCCGAAGAGGTGGATCGGGGAGTGCGCGAGGCGGAGGCGCTGGCGCTGGCGTCGGGTGAGGTTCAGAAGTTCGTGGCGCAGACGAAGGCGATCGCCAACCAGACGAACATGCTCGCCCTGAACGCCGCGATCGAAGCCGCGCGCGCGGGGCCGCAGGGGCGCGGGTTCGCCGTCGTGGCGGACGAAGTCCGCAAGCTCGCCTCCGTGGCGGCCGCGGCGGCCGGCGACACCGCGGACACGGTGCGTGGCGTGCTCGCCCGCATCGCAGCGACGCGGGAGCGGCTGGCCCAGGTGGCGCAGGGTGGCGCGGCGGCCCGGGAGGCGGCGACGAGCGCCGCCGAAGGTCTCGCCACCGTGGTGCTGGAGGCTCAGGCGAGCGACGTCTGGAGCCGCGAGATCGCGCGTTCGGCGGAGGAGATGCGGGCGCTCGTGGAGGAGATCGGCGCGCGGCTCGCCTCCGTGGCGCAGGGCACGGAGAGCCTGCTCGCCGCGGCGGAGGAGATCGCGGCGTCATCCGAGCAGCAAAGCGCGTCCACTCAGGAGATCGCGAGCTCCGCCAACCAGCTCGCCGAGGCGTCGGATCGCCTCACCGGTGCGGTGAAGTCGTTCCGGCTGCTCGCCGACGAGGAGCCGCCGGCGCGGCAGGCCGCGGACTGACGTCAGCCGAGATCCGCCAGCCGCACCTGCAGGATGTCCGGGACGCGCCCGAGCTGGTCCAGCACGCCGTTCGTGAGGGCCTGATCCACCGTGATCGCCGCCAGGGCTTCCTGTCCGGGGGCGTCGCGGCGCGCCTGGTGATAGCTGCCGATGTTGATCCCCGCCTGCCCGAGCAGCGTGCCCACGCGCCCGATGACGCCGGGCACGTCGCGGTTGCGGATCACGATCATCCACCCCTCGGGCGCCACGTCCACGTGGTATTCGTCGATGCGGATGACCCGGCCGTGGCTGTCGCCGACCAGCGCACCGGCGACGCGGGCCCGACCCTGTGCCGTCGCGAGCTTCACGCCCACCGTGGTCTCGAATCCCGGCTCCGGCGTTCCGGTCTTGCGGGCGTGCTGGATGCCGCGCTCTTCGGCGATGAGGAGCGCGTTCACGAGGCTCACCGGCTCCACGCGCATCGCGCCGAGCAGCCCCTCGACCGCCGCCATCAACACCGGGCGCGGCGCCGCCTCGTCCTTCCCGCCGTAGGCGACCTCGACCGAAGCGACCGGGCCGTCCACCAGGGCGAGCGCGAGTCGGCTCAGCCGCCGCGCCAGGTCGAGCAGCGGCCCGAGTCGCCGCAGCACGTCGCCCGAGATCCCCGGCACGTTGATCGCGAACGACAGGTCTCCCGAGACGAGGGACTCGCGCACCGCCGTGCAGATCTCGAGGCTGACCCGCTCCTGCGCTTCCGCCGTAGAGGCCGCGAGGTGCGGTGTGAGGATCACGCGGTCGAGCTGCCGCAGCGGCGAATCGGCCGGCAGCGGCTCGACGGCGAAGACGTCGATCGCCGCGCCCGCGATCCGCTTGGAGCGGATCGCCTCGGCCAGCGCAGCTTCGTCCACCAGCTCCCCGCGCGCGGTGTTGATGAGCAGCGCCGTCGGCTTCATGAGGCTCAGCCGCTCGCCGTTGATGAGGTGGTGGGTCTGCTCGGTGTGGGCCACATGCAGCGTGACCACGTCCACCTGACGCAGCAGCAAGTCCAGCGGCAGCAGCTTGACCTGCAGCTCGGCGGCCCGCTCGGGGTCGAGGAACGGATCGTGCCCCAGCGTCTGCATGCCGAACGCCCGCGCGAACTGGGCCACGTGCCCGCCGACGCGGCCGAGCCCCACGATCCCGATCGTCTTACCGCGGAGCTCGGTTCCCTCGAACCGCTTGCGGTCCCATCCGCCCCGGCGCATCGCCTCCGCAGCCCAAGGAATCTGGCGGACGAGCGAGAGCAGCAGGCTCATCGCATGCTCGGCCGCGCTCACGGTGTTGGCGCCGGGGGCGTTCATCACCGCGACGCCCCGCCGCGTCGCCGCGTGGACGTCGATGTTGTCCACTCCGGTACCGGCGCGGGCGATGACGCGCAGGTGCGGCGCCCGGGTGAGCAGGTCCGCCGTCACCCGCGTCTCGCTCCGCACGATCAGCGCGTGCGCGCCCGCGAGCGCCCGCTCGAGCTCCTCGCGGGGCCGTCCCGCGACGTTTGCCACCTCGAGCTCCGGCGTGGCGGCGAGCAGCTGCAGGCCCGCCTCGGCCAGCCGGTCGGCGACCACGACCCGGTGGGTCATGCCAGGATCCCGCCGAGCAGGGTGAGCAGCTCGTCCAGCGCTGCGACGCTATGGTCGCCCATGTGGCCGATCCGGATCGTCGTCTCCTTGAGCGGGCCATACCCCGCACCGATGGTCCATCCGGCCTCCTTCAGCGCCCCCACGACCTGCTTCGCGCTCTTCCCCTCCGGCACTTTGACGCACGAGACGCTCCAGCTGCGCCGTCCCTCCGGGGGCAGGTAGGCGACGCCGCGGCGCTCGCACCATTCTTCCACCCGCCGCCGCATCGCGTCGTGGCGCCGCCAGCGGGCCGTGACGCCCCCCTCACGGTCGATGCGCGCGAGCTGCGTCTCCAGCGCGTAGAAGAGCGGGATCGCCGGCGTATTGGTCGGCTGGTGCTTGGCCATCGCCTCGGAGAGGCTCACGAGGTCGAAGTACAGGCCGCGGCCGGAGAGCGTCTTGGCGCGGGCCAGCATGCGCTCCGATGCGACGCCGAGCGCGAGCCCCGGCGGGAGGGCGAGCGCCTTCTGCGAGCCGGTGAGGACGAAATCCAGTCTCCAGCGGTCGGTCTCGACGGGAGAGGCGGCGAGCGACGTGACCGCGTCGACGAGCAGGAGCACGTCGTCGAATTCATGGACCACGGCCGCCAGGGCCTCGAGGTCCTGCAGCGCGCCGGTGGACGTCTCCGAGTGGACGAGGGTCACGGCATCCACCGGCGTGCGTCGCAGCGCGTCACGCAACACGTCCGCTTCCAACACGCACCCGAGCGGCACGTCGAGGCGCACGCAGTCCTTGCCGCAGGCGCGGACCAAGTTCGCGAACCGTTCGCTGAAGGAGCCGTTGACGAGGCAGAGGGCCCGGTGCCGCACCCCGTTCCGGACCGCCAGTTCCATGAACCCCGTGGCGGACGTCGTGCCGACGAGCACCAGGCGGGACGTCTGGAACAGGCGGGCGAGCGACGGCTGCAGGCCGCCGAGCAGCTGCTCCATCGCGCTCGAGCGGTGGCCGATCATCGGCCGCTGCATCGCGGCCAACACGTCGGGATGGACGTCAGTCGGGCCCGGAAGAAAGAAACGCCCGAAAGCGGGCGTCGTCATACGGCGGCGCTGGCGAGCTCCTCCACCAGGCCTTCCTCGACCAGTTCTTTCGTCCTCACGAGGCGCACCCCCTCGTCGCCCCATTCCCTGAGCAGGTGTTCGGAGACGTCCTGGTCGATGCCCCGGACGGCGTCGGTGACGACGAAGAGCCGCGTGTGCGGCCGCCGCTCCAGCAGTCCCTCGATCGCCGCCTTGTCGCACACGTCCGTCGCGACGCCGTACAGCACGATGTCCTGTGGATCGAGCACTTCGAGCACCGCCATCACATTCTCGTTGGTGAAAACGTCGAAGCGGTGCTTGTGGAACAGGACGTCCCCCCTGTGGGCGCGCACCCGCTCGGCGAGGGTCTGCGGGTCCGTCCGAGCAGGCTCGACCACGAGCGGGTCCCGGAGCGCGGTCTCAGGAATCTTCTTTTGCCCGGACGTGCCGCGCATGCAATGCGGCGGGAAGGTGCTCTGCCAGTCGGGTTTGTCCGAGATCTCCGGATGGCCCATCACGTGGTCGTCGGCGCTCGCCACGATCCGGATCCCGCGGGTGTGGGCGTAGTCCGTCAGGCGCTTCAGGTTGGGGATGATGTCTTGGGCTCCGGGCACGGAGAGCTTGCCGTCGGGCTGCATGAAGTCGTACTGGGTATCGACATCCCAGAAGATGACACGGGCCATGGGACCTTCCTTGGATGATGCCAGCCCTGGGAATCTCTGGGGGAAAACGGGAATGTGTCAACGGCCAGATGGCTAGACGACTAGCCGTCTAGCGGTGGCTAGGGCGAAGGGAGGAGTTAGGCTGGCCTAGTCCGTCTATAACTTCAGGACTACCGCGATCTCGTCGCAGCAGTTCTGTCGCGGGCACCTGGCGCAGTCCGCCCACACCTTGAGGGGGAAGTGCTCCTTCTCGGCGGGGACGAAGCCGAGCCTCAGGAAGAATGTCGGCTTGCGCGTGAGCGCCAGGACCTCGCTCAGGCCGTGGGCGCGCGCCTCGCCGATCAGCGCCTCTGTCAGCGCCCGGCCGACGCCCGTACCCTGGTGGTCCGCGTGCACGGCGAGCCCCGCGATTTCGGCGAGGTCGCGGGAGTAGATCTTCAGGGACCCACACCCCACCAGGCCGCCGTCGGGCGCTCCGGCCACCACGTACTCCTTGATGTGTCGACAGAGATCGTAATTGCTCCGCGGCAGGAGATCACCGGTCGCCACGTAGGGCGCCATCAACCGCTCCAGCGCGGGAACGTCGGCGAGCACCGCGGGGCGGACGGACGTGGGACGTAGCGCTGCGTCCTGCAACCCAGCGGGGGCCGACGGCCGGCTCCCGACACCCGACGCCCAGCGGTTCGCGGCGCTCACGCCAGTACCTCCTCCAGAATCGCGACGCCGCGTTCGAGCTCCTCGAGCGTGATGACGAGCGGCGGGATCAGCCGCAGCACGTTGGGCCCGGCGGTGACCACGAGCAAGGCCCGCTCGCGCGCCGCGGTGACGAACGGCGCCGCGGGCTCGGTGAGCTCGATGCCCCACATCAGCCCCCGCCCGCGCACCTCGCGCACCCGCGGCGACCGCGCGGCCAAGGCGCCGAGCCGCTCGCCGACCCAGTCGCCCTTGCGGCGCACGGCGGCGAGAAAGTCGGGGGCGGCGACCGTGCGCACCACGTCCAGCGCGACGCGCGCCACGAGCGGGCCCCCTCCGAAGGTCGTCGCGTGATCTCCCGGCTTGAGCGACGCGCCGATCCCGCCGGTCACGAGCACCGCGCCCATGGGCAGCCCGCCGGCGAGCGGCTTCGCCAGGGTGAGGATGTCGGGGACGATTCCGGTCTGCTCGTAGGCGAACAGGGTCCCGGTGCGGCCGAGGCCGCACTGCACCTCATCGAAGATCAGGGCGACGCCGCGGGAGTCACACAGCTCCCGCAGGAATCCGAGCCACTCGGCGTCGAGCGGGCGCACTCCTCCCTCTCCCTGCACCGGCTCGACGATCACGCTCGCCGTCCGGGATGCCGAGACCGCATGGTCCACCGCCGCCCAATCCCCCAGCGGGACGATCCGGATGCCGGGCACGAGCGGCTCGAACGGCTTGCGGTATTCGGGCCGGTCGGTAGCCGCGAGCGACGCGAACAACCGGCCGTGGAACGCCCCGCTGAACGCGACGATCTCGGTCTTCCCCGACCACTTGCGCGCGAACTTGAACGCGGCCTCGTTCGCCTCCGCCCCCGAGTTGCAGAAGAAGACACGATCGGCGAAAGAGCGGGCCACCAGCTCCTCGGCCAGCCGCTCGCCCGGCTCCGTGCGATAGAGGTTGGACGCATGAATCAGCCCGGTGGAGAGCGCGCGCTCGACCGCCCCGCGGACCACGGGATGATTGTAGCCGAGGGCGTTGACCCCGATCCCGGCGACGAAGTCCAGGTAACGCGCGCCGTCCTCTGCGACGAGCTCCACGCCTTCCCCCCGGACGAACATGGGACCGACCCGGGCATACACGCCCAGCAACGCCTCGGTGGCCGGGGGGACGTCGGGGGCCGAGGGGAGCAGGGGGCTGGATGGGCTCGTTCGGACGCTGGTCACGCGCGCTGCATAGCAGGAGCGACGATCGCGGTGCCGGCGACCGGGTGAGCGAGCAGTTGCAGGTCGCCGATTCGCGCGGCGCGCGCGCCGGCCTCGAGCGCGCGCGCGCCGGCCCGGAGCTTCGCGGCCATGCCTTCGGTCGCGACGCCGCGCCCGACGAGCTCTTCGATCTCGTCCACGGCGATGGACGGCTGGACCGCCCCCCCGACCCGCACGCCCGGGACATCGGAGATGAAGAGCAGCTCCGACGCTTGCAGGGCCCCCGCCAGCGCAGCCGCGGCGTCGTCGGCATTCACGTTGTACGGCAGGCCGCCGTCCGGGCCCGGAGCCAGCGGGGCGATAACGGGGGTGAGCCCGGCGTCGAGGAGGCTCAGGATGAGCGGGACCCGCACGGCGGCGATCTCGCCCACGTGGCCCAGGCCGCCCGCCGCGGGACGCGCGGTCAGCAGGCCTCCGTCCACGCCGGCCAAGCCGATCGCGTCGATTCCCGCGCGACGGAGCGCCGCGACCACGAGCCGGTTGGAGGGCCCCGCCAGGACCATCTCCACGACCTCCGCCACCTCCGGCGGGGTGATCCGCCGGCCCTCGCGCTTCTCCACCCGGAGCCCGAGCCGCAGCGACAGGGCGCTCACCGCCTGCCCGCCGCCATGCACGACGACGACGGGCTCGACCACCTTGAGCGCCGCGGCGCAGGCCGCGAGCCACGCGGGCCGATCGAACTCGTTGCCGCCCAACTTTACGACGCGAACGGGGAGCATCAGGCCGTGGTCTCGTCCTGATTCAGCATGCGAGCCCCGCCGTCTCCGCCAGCCCGAACATCACGTTCATGTTCTGGATCGCCTGGCCCGCGGCGCCTTTCACGAGGTTGTCGATCGCCGCGATCACGGTGAGCCGCGGCCGGCGCACGTTGGCGACGCACGCGACGCCGATCGCGACCCGGTTCCGGTACACGACGTCCCTGAGCGACGGCAGCGTACCGTGGGTAACGGAAACGCACGGCTCCCCGTCGTACGCCGCCTGGTAGATCTCCTCGGCCGCGCCGCGGTCGAGGACCCGGGTGAGCGGGACGTGGATGGTCTCGAGGATGCCGCGCTTTACGGGCAAGAGGTGCGGCGTGAAGACGAGGTCGCCGCTGAAGCCGCTCTCGCGGGCCAGCGCCGCGGTGAGCTCCGGAAAGTGGCGGTGCTCGTTCCCCACCGCGTACGCCCGGAAGTCCTCCGCCACCTCGCCGAACAGGAGCTCGCGCCTGGGGGTGCGGCCGGCGCCGGTGACGCCGGATGCGGCGTCGATCACGACCTCCCGCGACGCGTCGATCAGCCCCCGCCGTGCGAGGGGGATGAGGGCGAGGAGCGCGGCGGTCGGGTAGCAGCCGGGATTGGCCACGAGCTCGGCGGCCGCGACGCGCGGCCGCGCCACCTCGGTGAGCCCGTACACCGCCTCCGGCGACAGCCGAAAGTCGGCCGACAAATCGACCGCCCGCCTCCCCGCCGCCCGCGCCCGCTGGACGTAGCCGCCGGAAACACCGTGCGGCAGCGCGGAAAGCACGACCTCGACGCGGCTGAACGGCGCGTCGTCGGCTGTAATCAGTCGATGCCCTTCGACGACCTCGCCCGCCCCCGCTTCGGCCGTCGCAAAGACGACTGAGGCCCCCGGGTGGCCGGCGAGGAGCCGCAACACCCGAGGACGGCGACGGGGACGGGTGCATTAATATTCACTGCGGCGGAAAAATATGCAGGCGCTGCGCGGGGGGCAAGAGGTGGCGAGGGACGGCCCCGGGTCAGTCCACCCGCTCGAGCCGCGGGTTGGGGTGGTACGCCCGTCCCACCTTGCCGCACGGCTTGCCCTCCACCCGCACGACGTCGGCGGTGAAGTCGAACCGCCCCTGGAAGAGGCTCGACCCCACGCCGTAGGCGTCCACGGGGACGCCTTGCTCCTCGAACTGACGGATCTTCTCCACGGTGAAGCCCCCCGAGACGACGATCTTGACGTGCTGGAACCCCTCGCGGTCGAGCGCCTCGCGCACATTGCACACGAGGCGGGGGTTCACGCCGGTGGGCTTGAACGTGCCCATCAGGGGAATCACGGACGTGTCCACGAGCGTCTCGGCCGTGTCGATCCGGACGCCGTAGAGCCGCTCTCCCAGGGCTCGGGCGACCTTGAGGGACGTGCCGACGCAGTCGTTCTCGAAGTCCACCAGCGTGATGAGGCGGATGCTCTCCGACATGAGCTCGGCGAACTTGCGCGAGGCGAGGACCGTGTCACCGCGATACGCCGCGATCAGCGCGTGCGGGACCGTGCCGATTCCCTCCGAGCCCCACCAGGACGCCTGGGCGTCGGTCGAGACGCCGATGGCGCCCGCGATGTGCGCGGCGTAGCCGTCGCCCGTCTGGACCAGCCAGTGGTCGTGGCGGGCGGGAAAGAACATGACCTGCTTGGGCTGCGCCGCTTCCACCACGCGCCGGGTGTTGGTGCCGACCCGGGTGCGCCGCGCCAGCACGCCGAGGTAGAGCGTCTCCAGCACCGCGAACGCGTCGTAGGGCCCCTCGATGAGCAGCACGGTCTCCCACGGTGCGATCTCGTCGCCGTCGTACAGCGCCCACACCTGAAGCTCCTCCCAGGTCTGGCTGCAGAGTTTCAGTATGGCGATCGCCTCGTCGATCCCGCCGAGGAATGCGTGCGCCTTGCCGAACACCTGCATGGTGACGCAAGGGCGGTGCCGGTCTTGGACGAGTATCTCGCGGGCGCGCACGAAATACTTATCGGAATAGTAGCCCTCCCGCATCCTGTCCACCGGCAAGTGGAAAATGGAGGGGTGCAGGCGTTGTCTCCGCGGCATCGTCACAAGATACCCGAGTCAGCGGGCGGGGGGCCACGCGAACGTGGCGAGGAGCGTGTCGCCGCCGGTGAGGGCGAGCTGACGCGCTACGTTGTCGAGCCGCCCGCAGCGGATGCGTGCCGGCTCCGTCGAGCCGGGGACGACGACGCGCAGGCAGACGGCGTCCGCGTCGACGGCGAGGGCGCTGTCGCGCCCGGTGCGGGGCGGGTCAGGCCGCTCGAGCCTGACGTCGAGCTCGGACGTCTCGCCGCCCAGGGCGAACCTGACCCGGCGACCGGGGGTTTCGGGGACCAGGTCGATCGCCCGTTGGCTGCTCGCGGTGTCGCCGCGCACGAGCGCCAGGCGGACCAGCACGCGCCGCGGTGGGACGACCGCCCGGGCATCGAACGTGAGGGCGCCGTCCGCGACCGTCACCCCCTCGCTAGGGCGCGTTTCGCCGGCGGCGAACTCCCGGCCGACCGTGATCTCTACCCACAGCGCACGCTCCCGCTGCAGGCGGCCGGCGGTGGCCGGGGTTGAGGGCGGGGGCGGGGGCGGGCCAAAGGGGTATAGCCGCGCCGTCCCACCCCACGCCACGCGCGTCCAACGCCGGTAACTGTCCTCCTCCCAGAGCGGCAGCCCGCGGCGCGAGCGGCCTGCCTGGCGCCGACTCAAGAACACGCCCGCCAGATTCACGGTGTCGGGCTCGGGGAGGATGCCGAGCAACCCCTCCAGCTCGGCCGTTTCCGTGCGAAGCGACAATCGCAGGGCCGTCTCAGGCGGGCCGCTCACGACGCCCGTCGCGAGGCGCTGCGTATCGCCGTCGAACCGCTCGACCACGTGCAGGAGGTACCTCACCCGATAGCCCGCGCCCTGGTGAGCGAGCGGAGGGCCGGGGCGGTTGGAAACGCCGGGAGGGCTGGCGGCGACGAGCGCCGCGGCCACCAGGCTACTGCGCCACGAAGCTGGCACGCGTGGCCTCCAGCGGTTCGGGGCTCGGCCCGGCCCAGCGCCGGTGGCCGAGCCAGCCCGCTGCAGTCCCGACCACGAGGCTGATCGCCATCCACAGTGCCAGCGTACGCCCGCGCATCGGGTGCCTCGGCACGGTCCGAGCGTGCGGCTCTCCCGCTGAGCGCGCGAACGCGACCCGCATCTCGAGGTGGTTCACCCGGGCTTCGGCGCAGTGCCGGCAACCGACCAGGTGACGCGCCAGCGCGGCGCGCTCGGTGAGGCTCAGCTCGTCATCCAGCTCCAGATCGATTTGTCGCACCCAGTCGTCGTGCATCACGGCAACTCCTCCCGCACGCGATACCGCAGCGCCCGGCGCTGCATCCAGCGCACCGCCAGCGCGTCGGCGAGGGACCGGAACACCCGGTTCCACATGCCGTACTTGGTCAGGCCCAAGCGCCTCGGCCGATGCCGCACGGGCACTTCCGCCACGGTGCCGCCATGCAGCTTGATCAACGTAGGCAGGAAACGGTGCATGCCGTTGAACAGCGGCAGCGCGCGTAGGGCGTCGGCACGAAACGCCTTGAGCGAGCAGCCCGTGTCACGGATCGTCTCGCCGTTCAGCCGGTTCCGCACGGCGTTGGCGACGCGACTCTGCAGCCGCTTCCAGCCGCCGTCCTGCCGGTTCACGCGATAGCCCACGACAGCCGTCGCGCCGCTCCGCTCCAGCTCGGCGAGAAGTGCCGGGATGTCTGCGGGGTCGTTCTGCAGGTCGGCGTCGAGGGTGACGATCGTGCGCCCGCACGCCGCCCGGAACCCCGCCGCGAACGCGGCCGACTGCCCCGCGCGCGCGGCGAGCGCGACGATATGGAGCTCGGGATGGTCCCGCCTCAGCTCCTTGAGCGCGTCGAGCGAGCCGTCGGTCGAGCCGTCGTCCACCGCGACGATCTCATAGTCCGACCCGATCCGCCCCAGGGCCCGGCCGATCTCCTCGATCAGGAGCGGCAGGTTATCGCGCTCGTTGTACAGCGGCACCACGAGCGAGAGGTCAACCGGGCCGGACATACTTCAGCTCGGGCGCGTCCGGGTACTCGCTCGCGAGTCGGGCGAGGAGGGCGTCCGCCTTGGCAGGGTCGTGCTGGCTGGTGCGGTAGATCTCGGCGAGGCGGATGCCCGCCATGAGGGCGCGGTGCCGGGGCGGGGGCGGGTCCGCTGCGAGCAGCCGCTCCAGGGCGGCGACCTCAGCTTCGATGGACAGGCCCGTCGCCGGCATGCTCTCCCCGGTGAGCGCGCCGCCAAGGAAGCGGCCCAGCGGCGTCACGAGCACGTCGAACAGCGAGGTGAAAAAGCCGAAGGCGCCCCACAGCGCCAAACCTAAGGCGACGAGCCCCCACTGGACGCGTCCCGTGGCGAGGAACGCGACGACGAGAAACACCGCCACCACCCCGGCGGCGACGCCGAGGATCCCGCGGACTACCGTGCGCGGGCTCGGCGGATCCTGGTAGCTCACGGTCGGAAGCGTATCGCGGCCCCTCCGGCTGAGCAAGTTGACAGCCGCTGCGGCAGCGCGTAAACCTAGTGCCGTTCCAACTTTTCGGGACTAATCGCAGAACCGGGATAGCCGTGACCAAAGAGCTCATTCGGCGAAGGGGAACTAGGCGCGAAAAGTTGGAACGGCACTAGCGCTGCATCTCTCAACACGGAGCCCAGCTGTGTCCGAGGTCCTGTCACGTCGCGAGTTCCTCGCCTCCACCGCCGTCGGCCTCGCCGCCACGACCGCCCTGGAGATACCCCACCCCATGCGGCCACCGCGCCCGCTGCCGCCCCAAAGCCGCTGGGCGGCGAAGCCCGTCGTCGTCTCGAGCGCGAACGGGTTGCGCGCGGTGCAGAAGGCCTTCGACATGCTGATGCAGGGCGCCGACACCCTGGATGCGGCCATCGAGGGCGTGAAGATCCAGGAGCTCGACCCCAACGACGACTCGGTCGGCTACGGCGGGCTGCCCAACGCCGACGGCGTGGTGCAGCTCGACGCCTCCTGCATGCATGGGCCCACGAAACGCGCCGGCGCGGTGGGTGCCCTGGAGGGGATCAAGACGCCCTCCGAGGTGGCGAAGCTCGTCCTCAAGTACACGAACCACATCTTCCTCGTGGGCGAGGGCGCCAAGCGGTTCGCGCTGCAGTACTGCTTCAAGGAGGAAGACCTGCTGACCGAGCACGCTCGGGAGGTGTGGCTGCACTGGCGCGCCAATCTCAATCCCGACGACGATTACCTGGACGTGCCCGAAGCCGAGCACATGGCAGTCCGGCCGACGGGGACCATCAACTGTGACTGCGTCACGCCCGCGGGCGACGTGTCCTCGGTCACGACCACGAGCGGACTGGCCTTCAAGGTCCCCGGGCGGGTCGGGGACAGCCCCATCGTCGGCGCCGGCCAGTACACCGACAACGACATCGGCGCGGCCGGCTCCACGGGGCGCGGCGAGTCGAACATCAAAGTGTGCGGAGGCTTCCTCACCGTGGAGCACATGCGTCGCGGCATGAAGCCGGCGGATGCCTGCCTCGAGACGTTAAAGCGCGTGGTGAAGCTGAGCGAGGCGCGCCTGCTCGACGAGCGCGGCCGGCCGAGGTTCGACCTCAAGTTCTACGCCGTGAACAAGCGGGGCGAGTTCGGCGCCGCGTCGCTCTTCCCCGGACGGTTCGCCGTGCACGACGGCACCGAGGCGAAGCTCATGGACGCGGCGTACCTGTACGAGCGGCCCGCTGCATCCCGGTAGGGCGGCCGCCGCGCTCGTCGGGACGCTCGCCCTGGACCCGGCGATTCCCACACCCCTCGCGGCGCAGCGCTATTGGCGCGAGAACCTGTACCCGTACGCGTACTACAGCACCATAGACGGGCTCTGGGGCGCGTTCCATTACGGGCGCTACAGCCCCCTCGATGCCGTCGAGCGCCCTGAGCCGGATCTGGCGTCTGCGAGCTTCGACGCGGGCGCGAGCACGCAGGGGAGCTATGCCGTTGCCGTGGATGCGCAGGCGCCGGCCTGGTGGGAGGGCTGGCGTGCCCGGCTCACGCTCACCACGGCTCGGTCCAACCGCATGGGCTACTACGGGCTCGGGAACGACACGCAGTACGCGGTCGACAGCCTGACGACGGCCGGGGGTCAGCCGCACATCCACGGCTGCGCGCGCCACCGTGCAACACCGGGTCTTCGGGCCCGTGCGCGTCCTGCTCGGCGCCGCCCTGACGCGCAGCAGCTTCCGAGCGCTGCCGGGGCCGAGCGTGTTCCGGGAGGATCTCGCGTCCGGGACCGTAGATCCGCGGACCGTCCCGTTCACCGACAAGGTGATCCGCGCCGGCGTCGTCGTCGACACGCGGGACAACGAGATCGATCCGCACCGGGGGCTGTTGCTGGAGGCGCTGCTCGCGAGCGGCACCGGCTACACGCGCACGACCGCGGGCGCCGCCGTCGAGCTGCATCCATTCGAGCCGCTGGTGCTGGCGGGTCGCGTCGCGGGAGAAGCCATGGGCGGGAGTCCTCCGCTTGCCGCCCAACAGGAAATGGAATCGAGCGAGCTGCCCTTCCTCGCGGTCGGCGGCTACCGCTCGCTGCGGGGGTATCACGACGGGCGGTTCGTGGGGCACGGGAAGCTCGTGGGCGGGCTCGAGGCACGCTATGCGGTGCTCTGGGTTCCGAGCCTGATCGAGCTGAGGCTGGTGGCGTTCTACGATGCGGGCCGCGTCTTCGGGCCCGGTGAAGCGGCACGGCTCACCACGCGGGGGCTGCACGGGAGCGGTGGCGGGGAGGTCGCGGTCCGGTTGCTGCGCAACTCGCTGCTGGTGGTCGGCTACGGCCGCGGCAGCGAAGGTGGGCAGCTCCTGTTCGGGACGACTTGGAGTTACTGAACTGAAAGGTGTTAGGTGCTGGGTGCTGGGTGTTAGGCTAACACCTAACACCTAGCACCCGACGCCTCTCCCATGAGCCAAGCCGACCTCACCCGCCAGCGACTGGTCCGCGCCGCACTCGAGCTGTTCACCGCGCAGGGCTACCACGTAACCACCACGCCGCTCATCGCGAAGAAGGCGGGCGTCGCGGAAGGGACCATCTACCGCCACTTCGCCTCGAAGCAACACCTGCTCAACGAGCTGTATCGGGCGGCGGCCCGCTGGGGGCGGCGGCTCGTGAAGGAGGCTGACGCCTTGAACGTGGGGCCGCGGGAGAAGCTCGCGGAGCTCGGCCGCAGTCTCGTCGCCGGGGCGAGCCGCGAGCCGGCAGTGGCCCGGCTGTTCCTCATTCAGCGTCACGGCGACCTGCTGGACGACGAGAGCAGGAAGCTGGCGCGGGACTTCAGCCTCGACCTCGAGGCCCTGGTCGCCCAGGCGAAGGCGGAGGGGTCCGTGAAGCCGGGAGCCGCCGACATCTGGGCTGCCGTCTGGCTCAGCGTCGTGACGCTCGCGATCGATCGCGTCTCAGCCAGAGACTGGCCGCAGACGCACGCAGGCGTGAAGCTGGCGTTCGCCGGGGCGTGGGATGCGATTGCCGCCCCGCCCCCCGCAGCCCCGAGCGGTCAGGCGGACGGTGGGTCGGGCGGACAGTAGGCCGCCGTCACAGTCCGCCCGACCGCCGGTCCGCCCGACCGGCGCAGTTCGAACAGCGCGATCTCCGGCGGCGCGAGCACGCGGATCGGCACGCCCACCACGCCGATGCCGCGGCTCACATACAGCTGGCTCTCGCCCCGCTGAAAGTGCCCCATGACGTACTTCGTGATCATACGGCCCGGGGACCACCCGACCACCGGCACGTACAGCTGCCCGCCATGAATGTGCCCGGCGAGGGTGAGCGGGATGCCGCGCGGCACGGCGCTGTCCCACGCGCCGGGCCGGTGCGCGAGCAGCAGCTTGAACGCCTCCGCCGGCGCCCCACGGAGCGCCGCGTCCACGTCCTCGGCCTGCGGGTCGTCGAACTTCCAGCTGCGCGGGTCGTCGATCCCGAGCAGCGCGAGGCTCGCGCCCTCACGCTCGACCACGTGGCAGCCGTTCTTCACGAACACCTGCCCCGCGTCCCGGCAGCCACGGACCACCGCCTCCTCGCCGGTGTAGCGGTCGTGGTTGCCGAGCACCGTCACGACGCCGAGGGGCGCATGGAGGTCGCGGAAGGCGTGCACGTAGGCCGGGATGTACGAGGGCGAGATGTCGATCATATCGCCCGTTTGCACGATGAGGTCGGGCCCGAGCGCGTTCGACAGCGCCACGATCTCCTGCATCCGGTCTTGCTCGAGATGGATGCCGGCGTGCAGGTCGGAGAGGTGGAGCACGGTGAGGCGGTCGAGGCCTGCGGGTAGGTCGGGGAAGATCAGGGTGCGGCGCGTGATCGCGGGAAGCCGGTAGGCGCTCCAGATGCCGTGGACCGAGAGCGTGGCTCCCGCTGCCGCGTATGCGTACGTTGCGCGGGCCAGAAAGCGGCGACGAGAGAGGAAACGGTGGGGCGGACTGGCGGACGGCCGGTCGGTCGCCGGAGCAACTGACCGCCCGTCCACCAGACCGCCCGTCCGACAAAGTACACCACCAGCAGCGCGCAGAAGATCCACCCCAGCAGCTGCCACGCGATCCAGGGCCCGAGGTAGGGGATGCGCCCGACGCCCCAAACCGAGCCGAACAGCACGCGGCGGGCAACGAAGATCCATGGGACGTTGAAGACCGCGAACACGGCGGCGAGCGCGGCACGCCCGAGGCGCGCCCGGCGGGGCCGCGCCGGGTCGGGAAGACGCTCGCGCAGGTACAGATAGATCAAGATCTGCGGCGCCACGAACAGCAGCAGATAGATTAGTCGCGTGGTCATACGCTCCATGTCCGTCCTCTGCGCCGGCCTGGTCGTCGTGCGCGGCGCGCTCGCCGGGCAACAACTCACCCCCACCGAGCGCGCCACGGCGGTGGCCACCATCTGGGCGGAGGCTCGCTACAACTTCGCCTACTGGGACCGGGTGCGCGCGGACTGGGACTCGGCCCTCGGCGCGAACCTCAAGCTCGCGGCCGAGCCGCAGTCGGATCTCGCCTTCTACCGCCGTCTACGGCGCTTGGGTCGCGCCTCGCACGCCCGCCGCTGCGCCTGGAGACGGTCGAGCGCCGCCCGTTCATCCTCGACTATGCCGAAAACGACGAGATGCGCATCGCGCGCCCCGAGCGGCTCTCGGAGATTCTCGCCGTCCAGGGTGTGCCGGCCGAGACCTGGGTCCGCGACTCGATCCTCCCCGAGATCGCCGCCGCGACCGCTGCGGACCGCTGGCAGCGCGCGATCCAATGGATGCTCGAAGGGGAGAAGGGCACGCCGCTCCACCTGCTGATCCGGGTCCCCGGCGGCGAGCAGCGCGGTATCAGCGTCACCCGCAGCGTCTCGCTCAACGACCGCTGGCCGTTCACTCCGCCCGAGCTCGAGCTCGATTCGCTTCCGGGCGGTGTGGCGGTCGTCCGGGTCAATTCGCTCGCCGACGAGGAGGTCGCGCGGCGCTTCGACCGCGCGTTCCCTGACTTCGCCCGCGTCACTGGCCTGATCCTCGACCTGCGCGCCGCGGCCGGCGGCAGGAGCGAATTCGGCTATCAGATCCTCGCCCGCCTCGAGGACAAGCCGTTCCTCGCGGCCCGCTGGAAAACGCCCGAATACCGTGCCGCGTTCCGGGCCTGGCGGATGGCGGACTCCGTTATGACGTGGTACGGCCCGCCTGCCGACACCGTTCGGCCCCGCACCGACCGTCCGACATACACAGGACCCCTCGCGGTGCTCGCGTCGACGGGCACCGCCGGTGCCGCGGAAGATTTCCTCGTGGCATTCCGCACCTCGGGTCGGGGGATGACCGTCGGCGAGCCGTCGGCCGGGACTCCTGGCGACGTGGCGCCCATCCAGCTCCCAAAGAGCTGGGCCGTGCAGTTGTCGGTCACACGTCACACGTTCCCCGACGGCACCGAATTTTTCGGAGCGGGCATCAAACCGGAGATCCCCGTCACGCAGCCGGTGGGCGATTTTCTCGCGGGGAGAGATGCGGTGCTGGAGAGGGCGCGGAAGTATCTCAAGACGGTAGAGGGCGGTAGAGGGCGGTAGAAGACGGTAGAAGTTGCTCCGCCCCTCTACCGTCTTCTACCGTCCTCCAGAGTCTCCCTGAAGAATCGAACCACCGCGCTCCAGGCCGAGTCCGCCACCTCCGGCTTCTCGCGCGTGCGCAGGAAGCCGTGCCCGACGCCGGGGTAGACGGTGTACCGGTAGGCCTTGCCGTACTGCCTCACCGCCGCGGCGACGTCCGCGAGCCCCGCGTCTATGCGCGCGTCGTTCTCGGCGTACACGCCCAGCCCGCTGGCGCGCACCCGGGCGATGGCCGATGCGTCGGGGCCCGGCCCGTAGCACACGACGAACGCCCGGAGCGATGCGTTATTCGTCGCGTAGCGGAAGCTCTGGCCCCCGCCCCAGCAGAATCCGATCACGCCGATCCGATCGCGGCGCACGGCCTTCAGCGTCTTGAGGTACCCAACCGTCGCGTCGACATCCATCGTCACCGTGTCGGGATTGAGGCCGCCGATGAGCTTCCGCGCCGAATCCGTAGACGCGGGCGTGCCACCGCGGCGTGACAGCAGGTCGGGCGCCAGGGCGACGAAGCCCTCCCGCGCCAACTGCTCCGTCGTCTGGCGGATGAAGTCGGACATCCCGAAAATCTCGTGGATCACGACCACCCCCGGCGCCCGATCCGCGCGTTCCGGGTAGGCGAGATACGCGGTGATCGTGTCTCGCCCGGAGAGGTATTTCACGTACTCGGCGTGAATATCGGCGGACGGGCGGTCAGGCGGTCGGGCGGACAGCAGCACCGCCGCCGCGGCCAGCATCGCGCCCACGCAGAAACCGACCGCCAGACCGCCCGTCCACCAGTCCGCCCTACTTGCCATACTTCACCCTCCAGATCCGTCCCCCCGAGTCATCGCTGATCAACAACGCGCCATCCGCCGCTACGACCAGCCCGACCGGCCGACCCCAGCGCGAGCCGTCCGGCAGCTGCCACCCGGTGACGAAGTCCTCAACGGAGACCGGGCGCCCGTTCTGCACCCGTACCCGCACGACCTTCGCGCCCGTCGGGACGCTGCGGTTCCACGAGCCGTGATAGGTCATGAAGGCATCGCCCTGGTATTCAGCCGGAAACTGCGTGCCCGTGTAGAACGCGAGCCCGAGCGGCGCCGAGTGCGCCTGGACCGCGAGGGCCGGCGGCTCGACGCCGGAGCAGTTGAACCCCGCGTACTCGGGATTCGGCCGGCCCGGGAGGTAGCACTGTGGCCAGCCGTACCATTTGCCGTCCTTGAGAATGTTCAGGTGCTCGGGCGGGACATCATCCCCAAGGTTGTCGCGGTCGTTGTTGTTGGCCCAGAGCTCCGCGGTGGCCGGATTGAAGGCGAGGCCCACCGAGTTGCGCAGCCCGGTCGCGAACGTGTGCGGCGCGGTGCCGTCGAGGTGGTAGCGTGTGACCGCCGCCCGGGGGGGCGGATCGTCGCACACGTTGCAGGAGGAGCCCACGGCGACGTAGAGCAGGTTGTCGGGTCCGAACACGACGGTCCGCGTGGTGTGCCCGCCGCCCGGAAGGTTGGAGACGAGCGTGACGGGACCCGCGGCCCCGGGATCGAGCCGCTTCACCGAGGTCTCTTCGGCGAAGTACATCGTGTCGCCGCGGAACGCGAGACCGAAGGGGCCGTCGAGGCCGCTCAGGACAGTGGTCCCGGAATCGGCGACTCCATCGCCGTTCGAATCCACGAGACGGACGATCCTCCCGCCGCCCGATAGCGTGGCGAAGACCGCGCCGCCGGGGCCGAGCGCGAGCGAGCGGACCCCGTTCTGCCCATCTGCGAAGATGTTGACCGTGAAGCCCGTCGGCACCTGCAACGAGTGCCCGGCGATGGGGATCGTGTCTTGGGCGCCGGGAGAGGTCGAAATGGTCGGGCTCTGCCCGGCCGGTCCCGGCCGGCAGGCGAGCACGACGAGGGCGAGCACGAGTGGTCGGTCCATGGGATACCTCCTCGAGGCTCGCTACCCCGATCGATGCCGGACGTTCGCGCGCAACAGCAAAGCCCCGTCCGGATCGATGCGAACGTCGGCCGGCGCACCCGGCAGGTCCAGCGTCGTGATCATTTCGCGCCCGACCACGCTGACCCTGCGCCGGGTCACGGAGCCGTCGAAGCCCGGGAAATCGACCGCGACGCGCGGCAGCCGGAACACGCCCCAGGACGCCGGCTGCGCCTGCGTGAGCTTGAGGGTGACGCGCTTCGCTCCGGAATCGTAGCTCCAGGAGCATTCGAGCTGAGGGTAGCCGGGCTGGTAGAGCCATTGCCGGAAGAACCAATCGAGGTCCTGCTTCGACGCCTTCTCCATGACGCGCTCGAAGTCCGCGGAGAGAGCCGTCGAGTCGCGACGGCCGCCGTAGTAGTCGCGGATGCCGCGGAAAAACGCCGAGTCACCCACGAGTCCCCGCAGCATATGCAGCACCCAGGACCCCTTCTGGTAATTATTGGCGTTGAGGAGCTTCATGAGGTCGTGCTCGGCCGTGTCGATGATCGCCCGGTCCACCACGTTCGACCTGAAGTAGCTCTCCGCGTTCGCCCCCATGCCGGTGCGGAGCACCGAATCGCCGTCCAGGGTTGCGCCGATCACCAGGTCGAAGTAGCTCGCGAAGCCCTCCGAGAGCCAGAGGTGGTGCCAGTCGCGCTCCGTGACGGCGTCGCCGAACCACTGGTGGGCGGTCTCATGCCGCACCACTCCTTCCCCCATCCGCCGCTCCACGTACGGCTTTTCGGCGTAGAAGATGGCGCTCGCGTTCTCCATCCCGCCGAACCTGGTCGAGGACTCGACGTGGGCGAGCTTCTCGTACGGGAACGGTCCGACGAGCCGCTCCATCACCTCGACGATCTCCGTCGCGCGGCGGAACGGGACGGAATCAGCGTAGGCGGAGTCTTCGGGGTAGGCCCACACTTCGATCGGAATCCCGCTGCGCGTGGGACGATGACGGCTGACGGAAAAATCCGCCGCTCCCAAGACCATCGTGTACGTCGGGATGGGATGGTCCTCCGACCACTGCCAGAACCCGATGCCTCTGCCGGCGTCCGGATGGTCCAGGGGCGCACCGTTGGCTACCACCTTCCATCCGGTAGGGGCGTCGACGATGAACCCGACGGCGGCTTTCTTCCCCGGTTCATCGACGGTGGGGAGCCAGTACCGGGCGCGCTCCGGCCAATTGTCCGCGAACACGGTACGGTGTCCGTGGGCGTTGTTGCGCCAGACGAGACCATCTCGCGGCACGCCGTGATAATGGATACGAACGCGTCGGAACAGATGTGTATCGTGGTCGAGCGGCACTCGAAGTATTCGACCGTCATAATCGACCGGGATCCGAGGACCTCGGCTGTCTATTCCCTGGGCATAGATTGAATCGACGGTGAGCCCGACCAGATCCAGGCGCAGAACGTCAGCCTCCTCCTGGTCGCCCGCGAGGCGCACGTCAACGGTAGCCGTCAGGACGTTCCCAGTATCCGGAAGGATGATCGAAACGCCGTAGGACCCTGCCCTCGCCTCCCGTTGCTGCGCGGCGACGGGAACCGGAAGCGCGACGAGCGCCGCAACCATGCCGGCCGTGGCCGCCCGCGGCCGCCCTTTACCGCCCGTCCTTCGCATACACGCCATCCAGTGCGCTCTCCGCGGGCGGCATCTTGGCACGGCTCTCGAGCGCTTCCTCGGCGGCCGCCTCGACCTGCGCCGTCACGTCCGCCTCGACTTGCTCCAGCCGCTGCGCGGGGACGCCCTCTTCCTTCAGGTACTCCTCGTACAGCCCGATCGGGTCGCGCTTCCCCCACGTCTTGAAGAGCTCGTCGGAGAACGTTTCGCGGGCCTCGCGCTCGTCGTGGGTCGCGTGGCCGCCCATGCGAAACGTCTCGGCGACTAGCAGCGCGGGGCCCTGACCGCTGCGGCAGCGCTCGGCAGCGATGCGCGTCGCGGCCCAAGCATCGAGCACGTTGTTGCCGTCGAATTCCGCCCCCCAGATGCCGTACTGCGCCGGCCAATCCTTGAAGTGCCCCGGCAGGTGGTGCTGGTCGAGCCGGGTTCCGAGGGCCACCTGGTTGTTTTGAAGGATGAAGATGGCGGGAACCTTCTGGACGGCGGCGAAGTTCGTCCCCTCGTGCGCCGCCGCCGTCTTGGTCGAGCCGTCGCCGACCCAGGTGAGGGCCACGCGCTTCTCGCCCTTCATCTTGAATGTGAGGGCGATCCCCGTGATGACGGACACCATGTCGCCCACATGAGAGATCGGCTGCAGCACGCCGTGTCGCCACGAGCCGACGTGCAGGTCGCGCCCGCGGGACGGCGAGTCGTCGGTTGCGAGGTACGCCCGCAGCATCTCGGCGACGGACATCCCCAGCTCGCAGCACGCGGCGGCATTGCGGATCATCGGCGCCACGATGTCGCGGCCCCGATCGAGGGCGTGCACGGGACCGACGGTGGCCGCTTCCTCCCCGCTGCCGAGCCAGGCCTTGGAGATCACGCCGGTCCGGACCCAGCGCTTCAACTGGATGTCGTGCAGCCGGGCGCGCAGCAGCGCGGCATATAGCTCCAGCTTGCCGTCGGCGCCGAGCGTCGAGGCGATCGCGGCGCGCTCGGGCGTACCCTCGATCGTGGCGCGGTACGCACGCACCAGGGCCGGCTCCGGCTTCCAGTCGATGTACTCGGGCGGATCGAAGGCGGGGAAACGCTTCACGGGATCACCTCATTTCAGCTTCTCCCTGAGCCTGGCGAACAGTCCCCCTTCGTACGACAGCGTCAGGGCCTCGGCGAACTCGAGCGCCGTGCCGTAGCGGTCATCGGGGTCCGACTCCATGGCCCGGGCGAGGGCCTTCTCGAGGCTCCCCGGGAGCTCTGGGCGGACCTGGCGCAGCGGCGTCGGCCGCCCGCGCAGGCGCGCGATCATCGTCTCCTGGGCGTTCCGCCCCTGGAACGGCAGCGTTCCGGTGAGCATCTCGAACGCCACGATCCCCAGAGCGTAAATGTCGGAGCGTCCGTCGAGCGGCTTGCCGCGGATCTGCTCGGGGCTCATGAACTCCGGCGTCCCGAGAATGATCCCGGTGGCCGTGAGCTTCGCGATGGCCGGATCGGCGCGGCGCTCCTTGGCGAGCCCGAAGTCCATCACCACCGCGCGCTCGCGCCCACCGTCCTCCGGGACGAGCATGATATTCTCGGGTTTCAGGTCGCGGTGCACGATCTGCAGGTCGTGGGCATGCTGCAGACCCGCGCACACCTGCCGCAGGATTTCGATGCCCCGGTCGGGGGCCATCGGACCACCCCGCGCCTCGCGGTCGGAGAGCAGCTCGCCCCCGAGGAACGGCATCACGAGGTAGATGAGCCCGCCGTCCGACTCCCCGAGACGCAGGATCCGACACACGTTGGGATGGTCGAGCCGCATCGCGAGGCCGGCCTCACGCCGCAATCGCTCGACGGAGCTCTTGTCGGTGGCGAGCTTCGGCGACAGCACCTTGATGGCCACCTCTTGCCCGGAGGAGAGCTCGCGCGCGAGGTAGACGTAGGACATTCCGCCCTCACCGAGCTTCTTCAGCACCTGGTAGCGGGCGTCGATGATCTGGCTCGAGAGGGAGGCGCCGCGGTCGGGGCCGGGGCCGGGCGGTGGCATCGCGCGGGGGGGGGTGCGGCTCGCCGAGGGGGGGGGCGGGGGCTTGGGCGACTGCACCTCGATGAGCATGGTGCCGTCGCGGGAACAGAAGCGGGCGGTGTCGGGGTAGACGCCGCCGCACTTCGGGCAACGGCGCTCGGTCATTGACGCACCACGTTGCGGCCTTCGTTCTTGGCCCGGTAGAGGGCCTGGTCGGCGAGCGCCACGAAGCTGTCGGCGCTGCTCACGCGGTCGTCGGGGAACGAAGCAAGCCCGATCGAGACGGTGAGGTCGAGCCGCTCCTCGCCGGGATCCGCGAAGTCGTGCTGCTTGATGCGCCGTCGCAGCCGCTCGGCGAAGATCGCCGCGCCGTGCATCGCCGTCTCCGGCAGCACCACCACGAACTCCTCGCCGCCGTAGCGGGCCACGAGATCCACGGACCGCGTCTCCCGCCGCAGGATCTCGCCGACCTGGCGCAGCACCGAGTCCCCCGCGAGATGGCCGCGGGTGTCGTTCACCACCTTGAAGTGGTCGATGTCGGCCAGCAGGATCGTCAGGGCCAGATTGTAGCGGCGCGCGCGGTCGAGCTCCGCCCCCAGCACGTCGGACAGGGCGCGCCGGTTGAGGCAGCCCGTGAGAGCGTCCGTGGCCGCGAGCTTCTCGAGGCGCTTCCTGTCCGAGACCGCCGTCTCGAAGTCGTATGCCTTCTCGATCGCGGCCACGGCCGTGCGGATCACGGTCTCGGCGAACTCGGCGTCGCCGAGCGTGAGGGCCGGGTCTTCTCCCGTCGTTCGCAGGAAAAACACGCCGATCTGCCGGTCCTTCATGGAGAACGGCAATGCGACCGCGGAGTGGGTCGCGACGTGAACACCCTCACGCTGCCAGCGCAGCCGCTCCTGCTCGTACAGCGGATCCCGGCCCACATCCGCGACGAGCACCGGGCGGCCGCTCGCGAGCGCGCCCTGGATCTCGGGGTAGCGCGCCAGCTCGACCTGCAGGTTGCGGAGCATCGGGTTCTCGTACGCCGCCACCACCAGGCCGAACTGGTCGCCGGGCTTGGCGAGGACCATCGAGCACTTGGAGATCTGGAGCGCGCGGGCGACGCGCCGCACCAGGATGTGGTAGATCTCGTCGGGCTTGATGGAGTCGGTGACCTCGTGGAGGATTTCCACGAGCGCGCCGCGGCTCTGCGCCTCCTCCTGAGCCCTGGAGAGCTCCTGGGAGGAGCGCACGTGCGCCTCGACTCGCGCCAGCAGCTCGCGCGCCCGGAACGGCTTGGCGATGAAGTCCGCGGCGCCCAGGCCCAGCGCCCGGACGGTCGCCCCTTCGACGTCCTGGACCGAGGAGATCATCAGCACCGGCAGGTGGCGGAACCGCTCGTCGGCCTTGATCTTCTGGAGCAGCTGCAGGCCGTCGACCTGCGGCATCATGATGTCCAGGAGCAGCAGGTGCGGGCGCTCCTCCTCGAGCTTGCTGAGCAGTCCTTCCCCGCCGGGCGCGACCACCACCTCGTACCCCTCGTGCTTCAGGATCCAGCTGAGCGTGCGGACCAGCGACTGGTCGTCGTCGGCGAGGAGAATCTTGGCTCCCGCGATGCCGGGCATGTGGTGTCAGACCTCGAGCAGCGACGGATCGACGTTGCCCCCGCTCACGACGAGCACTGCGGGCGGGATGGGCTTCAGGATGCCGGCCCGCAACGCCGCGGTCGTCGCGGCCCCGGAGGGCTCGACGGCCAGGCGGCACTGGCGCCATAGAAAATGCATCGCTTCCCGCAGCGTGTCATCGTCCACCAGCCCGACCCCGCAGAGCCGCGCGCGCTGCTCTGTCAGGTGCGCGAAGGGAATCTCTCCCACGGTGAGCGTGATGAGGCCGTCGGCGAGGCTGGCCGTGCGGTCGAGCCGCACCGGCCTCCCGGCCTCGAGCGAGCGCTGGAGCTTGGGCGCGCCGCTGGGCTCGACCCCCCACACCCGCGCCCCGCTCCCCGCCGCGGCGAGCCCGACGACCACGCCCGAGATCAACCCGCCGCCGCCCACCGGGACCACGACCGTCTCGACGCCCGGGAGCTGCTCGGCGATCTCGAGGCCCACGGTGGCCTGTCCCGCGACGATGTCGGGGTGATCGAACGGCGGGACGACGGCCAACGCTTCCCGCAGCGCGATCTCCTCGGCCTTCACGCGGCGATCCTCCGAAGTGCGGCCCGCGAACACGACTTCCCCGCCCCACTTCCTCACGCCCGCAACCTTCACCGCAGGCGCCGTCTCGGGCATCACCACCACCGCCCGGATCCCGACGTACTGAGCCGCGTAGGCCACGGCCTGCCCGTGGTTGCCGCTCGAGTAGGTGATCACCCCGCGCCGGCGCGCGGGCTCGGAGAGTTTCCGGATCGCGTTGTAGGCCCCGCGGACCTTGAACGCACCGGTCGGCTGGAGGCTCTCGAGCTTCAGGTACGCGCCCAGGGGCTCCACGTAGCGCAGCGGAGTCCGGACCGCCACGCCGCGGAGGCCCGCGGCCGCTTCGCGCACGCTCTCGGCCGTGACCACCGCTACTTCTTTGCCCGGGGCCGGCCCTTCGGCTTCGCCGTGCTCTTGGCGCCACCCGCCGGTGCGTCGTCCTCGTCTTCCCCGCCCTCGCCGCCGTTCTCTCCCACGTCTTCCTTGACCACCCGCGCGACGCCCACCACCAGGTCGCCCGGCGTGAGGTTCATGATCTTCACCCCCTGGGTGTTGCGGCCGGAGATGCGGATACCCTCGACCGGCACCCGGATCATGATGCCCTTCTTCGTGATCATCATGAGCTCGTCGTCGGGGAGAACCTCCTTCAGCGCGATGGCGTCTCCCGTCTTGTCGGTGCGCTTGAGCGTGATGATGCCGCGCCCGCCGCGGTGCTGGACCCGATACTCGTCGAGCTCCGAGCGCTTGCCCATGCCCGTCTCGGTCAGGGTGAGGAGGGTGGAAGCGCGGCGCACCACCACCATGCCCATTACCTGGTCGCCCTTGTCCAGCTCGATTCCCTTCACGCCCGTCGCGGTCCTGCCCATGTCCCGCACGTCCTTCTCGTGGAACCGGATGCTCATCCCGTGCCGGGTGGCGAGGACGATGTCGTTCGAGCCGTCCGTGACCTGCACGTCGATCAGCTCGTCGCCCTTCTCGATGTTGATCGCGCGGATGCCCGCGGAACGCGGGTTGCCGAACTCGGAGAGCGCGGTCTTCTTCACCACGCCGTGCTTGGTCGCGAAAAACAGGAACTGGTCCTCGGAGAACTCGCGCACCGGGACCAGCGCCGCCACGTGCTCGTCCGGCTTGATCGCGATGCACCCGATCACGGGCTTGCCGCGCGCCGCCCGCGCCGCCTGCGGGATCTCGTGCACCTTGAGCCAGTAGCACTGGCCGTTCTGGGTGAAAAACATCATGTAGTCGTGCGTCGAGGCGATGAAGAGGTGCTCGACCCAGTCGTCTTCCTTGGTCTGGGCGGAGATGACGCCCTTGCCGCCGCGGCGCTGGCGGCGGTAGGCCGAGACGGGGAGGCGCTTGATGTAGCCCGCGTGGGACACGGTGATCACCATGTCCTCTTCGGCAATCAGGTCCTCGATGGAAAACTCGCCCTGGTCGGCGACGATCTCGGTGCGGCGCTGGTCGCCGAACCCCTCGGCGAGCTCGCTGAGCTCCTCCTTCAGGATCTTCAGGCGCCGCGGCTTCGAGCCGAGGATCTCCTTGCACTCCTTGATGAACTTGCGGACCTCCTTCAGCTCGTCCTCGAGCTTGGAGATCTCGAGCGCGGTGAGCCGCGCGAGCCGCATGTTGAGGATCTCCGCCGACTGCTTCTCGGACAGCTCGAAGCGCTTGCGCAGGGCCGCGTCCGCCGTGGGCGTGTCCTTGGACTTGCGGATGACCTTGATCACTTCGTCGATGTGGTCGACCGCGATCTTCAGGCCCTCGAGGATGTGCTCGCGGTCCTGGGCGCGCTTCAGCTCGAACTCGGTCCGGCGGGTGATGACGGTGTGCCGGTGCTCGATGAAGTGCTGCAGCAGCTCCTTCAGGTCCATCTCCTTCGGCACGCCGTCCACGAGCGCCAGCATGATCGCGCCGAAGGTGGTCTGCATCTGGGTGTGCTTGTAGAGCTGGTTCAGGACCACGGCGGGCACCGCGTCGCGCTTCAGCTCGATGACGATGCGCATCCCCTCGCGGTCCGACTCGTCGCGCAGGTCGGAGATCCCCTCGAGCTTCTTGGCGTTGGCGAGCGCGGCGATTTGCGCGACCAGGTTGCTCTTGTTGACCTGATACGGGATCTCGGTCACGACGATCTGGTGCTTCCCCGTGGACTCCCGCTCTTCGACCACCGCGCGCCCGCGGATCACGATCCGCCCCCGGCCCTTGTCGTAGCACTCCCGGATGCCGTCGCGGCCGTAGATGATCCCGCCGGTGGGGAAGTCGGGCCCGCGCACGAACTTCCGGAGGTCCTTCACGGCTGCGTCGGCGTGGTCCACCAGGTGGTTGATCGCCTGGACCACCTCGCTCAGGTTGTGGGGCGGGATGTTGGTGGCCATTCCCACCGCGATGCCGGCGGCGCCGTTCACCATGAGGTTCGGAAGCTTCGACGGGAGCACCGTCGGCTCCTGGAGCCGCTCGTCGAAGTTGGCGACGAAGTCCACGGTGTTCTTCTCGATGTCCTCCAGCATCGTCATCGCGACGCGCGTGAGCCGCGCCTCGGTGTAGCGGTAAGCCGCCGCGGGGTCCCCGTCCACCGACCCGAAGTTCCCCTGCCCGTCCACGAGCGGATAGCGCAGCGAGAAGTCCTGCACCATCCGCACCAGCGCGTCGTAGACCGCGATGTCGCCGTGCGGGTGGTATTTGCCCAGCACATCGCCCACGACGGTGGCGCTCTTCTTGTAGGGGCGGCCCGGCACGAGACCGAGCTCGTGCATCGCGTACAGGATGCGGCGGTGGACGGGTTTGAGACCGTCGCGCGCGTCGGGCAGCGCGCGCTGCACGATGACGCTCATCGAGTAGTCGAGGAACGACTCCTTCAGCTCGTCCTCGATGAGACGCGGGAGAATGCGCTCGCGGGCGTTGGGTGCGGTCATGGCAGACGGGTGTCGGGTGTCAGGGGCCGGGTGTCTGGTGACCTAAGTTGCGGCAACTTAATCACTTAGGCGATGAAATTCAACCCGGCGTCCCTGCCGGACTGCTTGCGGGACGAAGGGTCAAGGCGGGCAGGCGCGCACCCGGCTACGGCATGAACGCCGGTGAGGTCATCTGCTCGGAGCCGGTGGCGGCGAGCGGCATGGGCGTCCCCGCGGCGGCGCCCGCCGGCTGCAGGAATACCCTGGAGAGGTTCTTCTCGCCCCCCACCAAAGCGAGGAGATCACCGGCCCGGGAGACGGCGAACTGGGAGATCAAGACATTGGACCCGCTGAGGGGCGTCACCTGCGCGGTAGCGAGGTCGGCCTTGACGACCTGCGTCACCGTGCGGCCGCCCTGCTTGTGCTCGACGAGGTACGCGAGCGACCCGTCACGCAAGAATTGCGGAGAGCTCTCCCGAACCTGCGGCGTCTTGGTGAAGGCCCGCTGATTCGAGCCGTCCTTCGACATCAGCCAGATGTCTTGATTTCCCTCGCGCGTCGAAACGAACGCGATGGTCTCGCCGTCGGGCGACACGGCGGGTTGCCAGTTCTCCGTGGGCTCCTGAGTGAGCTGAACCGCGTCGGAGCCTGTGATCGACTGCACGAAGATCTGGCGATGGGAGCTGCGTTTCGACGTGAACACCACGCCTTGACCGTCCCCCGTGAATGTGGGATCGGCGTCCGCGGCCCGCGCGTTGGTGAGGCGCGCGGCGTTCGAGCCGTCCGCATCCATCACGTAGATCTCGGGCTGGCCGTCGCGCGTGGAGACGAACGCGATGCGCGACCCGTCCGGTGAGAACGCCGCCTGGGTCGCCGCGGCCGGATCATCCATGATCTTGCGCAGCTGGGACACGCTGGAGCGTTCCGTGGCGTAGAGTTGAAACCGGCCGGACCGCGAGCTCGCGACGACGATCTCCCCCTGCACGAACACCTCTGTCGTCGCCCGCCGACTCTCGGGCGCGGTGGCCACAATGCGAGCGTGGCCGTAGTCGAGGGACGTGACCATTCCATCCTGACCTACCGCCGCGACCGACGGGTTGTCGGAGGACCAGGCCACGCCGGTCGCCGGGCCGATCACCGCCCCGGCCTCNNCGGCCTCGTCGGTGAAACTCGCCCGCAGCGCGTAGCGACGGTTAACCGGCAGGCCGATGCGGGACGCGGAGAGCTTCACCCCAGCGGCGATGACCCGCACCTGCCAGGTCACCGCCAACCCCGGCCCCGGACCTTTCACCGTCAAGCTCGTCCTGCCGGCCCGTTTCCCCGACATCGTCCCGGTGGCGGGGTCGAACACCGCGAGCGACGGGTCGTCCACCGTCCAGCGCAGCGGCGCCTCCGGCACCAGGGTCTGGTCGGCCGCGAGGGCTTGCACCTGGAACGTCGCCGTCCCCCCGATGGGCAGCGGCACTTCCTGCTTGAACGAGGGGGACACCCTCAGCTCGGCCACCGACTTGTGCACCACTACGTCGATGACCTTGGACTGGAGCAGGCCGGAGACCAGCAGCGTCGTCCGCCCGGGCGCAACCGCGGTCACGACGCCCGTGAGTGAGACGCGCGCGATGTTGGGGTCCGCCGTGGCCCATTGCATCGCGACGGGGCTCACTACCCGGTTGCCCTGCGCGGGCACGATCACGTGGAGCGTGTCGACATCTCCCGGCGAGAGCGCGACCGGAGTCGCCTCGAAGATCGCGATATCGCTCTGCTGGACCACGACCGGCGCCGTCGCAGTGAGGCCGGTCGCGCTTATGACCTGGACAGTCCCCTGGCCCGGCGCGAGCGCGACGACGAGGCCGTTCTGATCCACGCTCGCGATGTCCGGCCGCAATGACCTCCACGTCACCGACACGGGGGCTGCGGGCGAGCCGTCTTCCTTGAGCGGGCGCGGGTAGACCCGCGTGTTCTCGGAGGGGAGCAGGTACACCGTGGGCGGCTCGATCCGCAGCACGGACGCAGGCCCGGTGCCGGGCGGCTGCCCCGCAAGCCCATCGGCCGCCGGCGCGACCGGCTCGGCGGGCGGCTGCTGGGAGGCGGGCGGAGGCGCACCGGATACGGGCGGCAGCTGGGACGCGATCACCTGCACCGCCGCCTGGCCCCGACGTGCGCCCACGCGCGCTTCGATGAGCGCCACGCCGCCACCGACGGCCGTCACCGTGCCCTCGTTGTCGATCTTCGCGACCGCGAGGTTGTTCGAAGACCAGATGAACGTTACGGTGGGGATCACGTTGCCGGCGCGGTCGAACGCCGTGGCGAGCAGCGCGGCCCGCTCGCCGACCTTGATCGTCACCGACGGCGGGGCCACCTGAACTTCCGCCACGCTCTGAGCCACGGCGCCGCCGGGCATGAGGACTGCAAAGACCATCAAGGTGATGCCGCGAGCAACCATAGCCGCGCCAACGTAAGCGCCCGTAAGTGTCGTTGTCAAGCTAACTTGTCAGCGCGGCGGGAGGCGCGGCTCGCGCGTTCCCTAGCGGTCCATGGGATCGCCGCCTTCGAGGCGTGCTCACTTGCGTGACAGCATTCCTCGCGTAAGCTATAGGCCACCCCCACGGACAACCAGCGAGGAGAAATCGGATGCTCAAGTCAAGCGACTTCTCAGAGAGCAGCTGGACCGGCTCCGGCATGGTGGAGCCGACGTTCCCGCCGCCGCCCGCGCCCGCACCAACGCCGGGGTCGATGGAGGATGAGCCGATGAGGGCTCCGAGGCCGAAGCGGGCTGCGAAGAAGCCGAAGAAAGCGGCCAAGCGGCCAAAGGCGAAGCAGGCCGCCCGCAAGCGGCCCAAGGCCAAGGCCAAGCGGAGCGGGAAGAAGAAGAAGGCGGCGAGCAAGCGCCGCCGCTAGAACACCTCGACGTCACACTGCGGGAGCGCCTCGCGGATGGCTCGGGCCATCTCCTCGAGACGCTCCCGCGGTACTTTCTCGAGCCCTCCCAGTCAGTCCCCTGCGTCACCATCGCCTGAATCGTGTAGGGCTTGAGCGCGCGCTACGCCTCGACGAGGGATCCCGCGTCGTGGCGGCTTGCGTCGGCCATGATGGAAAGTACGTTGGGGCGACTTCGCAACGAAGAGGAATGATCGTGGGTGCACGGCGTTGGGCCTGGGGCATGAGCGGCGCGTTCATCCTTGCCTGCGCGGCGCCGAAGGTGCCGCTCGGCGACCCGCAGCGAGAGATCGCGGCGCTCTTGTCCCGAAGCGCCGGAGACTGGAACCGCGGCGATCTCGCCGGCTTCATGAGCGATTATGCCCCAGACTCGCTCACGAGCTACGTCTCCGGCGGGCACGTGCTGTACGGCTGGCAGAAGCTGTTCGACCGCTACCAGGCCGCCTACTTCGCGCCCGGCAAGACGCGTGACTCGCTCACGTTCGATGAGGTGCGCGTGCGCCCGCTCACCGTCGACCTGGCGCTGTGCACCGCCCGGTTCGCGCTGCACCGGGGCGGCTCGGTGACGGCGAGCGGGCCGTTCACGCTCCTGCTCCAGAAGCGCGGCAGTCGGTGGCTCATTCTCCACGACCACACATCGAGCGACCCCAGGTGAGAGGCGGTCGGGGGGCCGCCTTGGCGTTGCTGCTCGCCGCCTGCAAGGCGCCCGGCGACGGCGTGATCGCGCTCGAAGGCGCGACGCTGATCAACGGCTCGGGCGGCAGGCCCGTCGAGGACGCGCTGCTCCTCGTCAAGGCGGGGCACATCGAAGTGGCCGCGCGCGTCAACGAGGTGAAGGTGCCGAGGGGCGCGAGCGTGCTCAGCCTGACCGGCAAGACGATCATCCCCGGACTCATCGACTCCCACGCCCACGTCGAGCGTTGGGCGATCGAGCGCTATCTCGTCTGGGGCGTCACGACGGTGCGGGACCTGGGCGCGAGCGGCACCGACTCGGGGCTCGCGCTGCGCAGCGCCGTGAACTTGGGCTCCCTGCTGGGCCCCCGCATGTTCACCGCGGGCGCGATGATCGACGGCGTGCCCCCGACCTATCCGGCGGCGACGGGCGTCGCCACCCCCGGCCAGGGCCGCCAGGCCGTCGACCAGCGCGCCGTCGCCGGGACGGACCTGGTGAAGATCTACACGAAGATCACGCCGCAGCTCCTTGCGGCGATCATGGACGAGGCGGCCACCCTGCGGCTTCCGGTCGCCGCGCATCTGGGGAAGACCGACGCGATCACCGCCGCCCGGGCCGGGGTGGAGTCGCTCGAGCACATGGCCGGCGTGGTGCAGGCCGCGGCGCCGGACCCTGCGCCGTACTTCCAGGCGCACGACCGCTTCCTGGCCGGATGGACGCTCGAGGAGAAGGGATGGGCCGGGCTGGACTCTGCGGCGGTGGCGCGCGTGGCCCGAGCGCTCGCGGCGACGCACGTGGGCCTCGTGCCCACGCTCGTCCTGCACGAAACGCTCTCGCGGCTCGACAACCCCACCCTGCTGTCACGCCCCGGTATGGAAGACGTGCCGGCCGCGGCGGCGAGCGTGCGGGACGTCGCCGGACTGCTGCAGCGCGCCGGCTGGCGCCCCGCGGATTTTCAGGCGTTCCGGCGCGCGCGCGCGCGCCAGGACCAGTTCGTGCGCGAGTTCAAGCGGGCGGGCGGCTTGATCGCGGCCGGGTCGGACGCCGCGAATCAGCTGCTCGTTCCGGGGCTGTCGCTGCACGAGGAGATGAGCCTCCTGGTCACGGCCGGGCTCACGCCGCTCGAGGCCATCACCGCCGCCACGCGCCGGGGCGCACAGCTGCTCCGCGCCGACTCGCTGGGCGTGCTCGCACCGGGTAAGGTCGCAGACCTCGTGGTCCTGGACGGCGACCCGGCGAAAAGCATCGGGGCGACGCGGCGCATCGCCTGGGTGATGGTGCGGGGCCGGCTGATACGACCCGATTCGTTGAGGAGAACATGGCACTGATTAGACGGCGGTCAGGAGGTCAGGCGGACGGGCGGACGGAGACACCTCCCCGCAACGGGTTTCCGTCCGCCGGTCCGCCCGTCCGCCTGACCGTCCTGGTCCTGGCGCTCACCGCCTGTGAACGCCCGGCGCGCCGGCCGGTCGGCACCCCCACCCCGTTCGACGTCGTGCTCCGGGGCGGCTGGATCGTCGATGGGACGGGAAACCCGCGCTACAGGGGCGACGTGGCGCTGGCGGGCGACCGCGTCGCGGCGGTCGGGGTGGTCGACGGATCGCAGGCTCGCGAGACGTTGGACGTGAGTGGGCTCGTGGTAGCGCCGGGGTTCATCGACATGATGGGCCAGTCCGAGATCAACGTCCTCATCGACAATCGCGTGCTCAGCAAGGTCACGCAGGGGATCACGACCGAGGTGACGGGCGAGGGCGGCTCGGTGGCCCCGCTCACCGATCGGTTGGTTCTGGACGATTCGGACGCGATGAAGAAATACCGGTACCGCGAGGACTGGCGCGACCTCGACGGCTATTTCGCAGAGCTCGCCAGGAACGGCTCGACGGTGAACATCGCCACGTTCGTGGGCGCGACGCAGGTGCGCCTCGCGGTCGTCGGCAAGGAGGACCGGCAGCCGACGGCGGGCGAGCTGGCGCACATGACCGCCCTCGTGGACACCCTGATGGAGCAGGGCGCCCTCGGGGTCTGGACCGCACTCGAGTACGCACCGGCGAGCTACTCGACGACGGACGAAATCATCGCGCTCGCCAAGGTCGCGCGCCGCCACGGCGGGATCTACGCGAGCCACATGCGGAACGAGGGGACACGGATCGATCCGGCACTGGACGAGCTGTTCCGCATCGCCCGGGAGGCCGACATCCCGGCGGAGATCTCGCATCTCAAGGTGTCGGGGCGCGACAACTGGGGACGGATGCCGCGCGTCCTCGCCCGCATCGACTCGGCGCGCGCCGCGGGGCTCGACGTTACGGCGGACCAGTACCCCTACATCGCCGCGGCCACGTCCCTGGACGCGTCGATTCCGACCTGGGCGGAGAGCGGCGGTTGGGACTCCCTCCTCGCCCGGCTGCGCGACCCCAAGACCCGGGCGCGCCTCCACGCCGAGATGGCGAATCCAGGGCACGGCGTCGAGAGCTTCTTCCACGAGGCCGGAGGGGGCGCGGGCGTCCTCATCATCGGGACGTTCCAGGACTCGCTGCGCTATCTCCAGGGAAAGCGCATCACCGAGATCGCGGGCGTCCGCCACCGCGATCCCGTGGAGACGGTGTTCGACATCGTGCTGGCGGAGGGCGGTCACCGCACGGACGCGGTCTACTTCGTGATGAGCGAGCCCGACGTGCAGGCCGCCATGAAGACCTGGTGGGTGGCGGTGAACACGGACTTCGGCGGCGTCGCGCCCGACGGCCCGTTCGGCGCGCTGTCCGCCCACCCGCGCACCTACGGCTCGTTCGCCCGCATCCTAGGGCACTACGTGCGGGAGCTCAAGCTGTTCCCCCTCGAGTTCGCCGTGCGCAAGATGACCTCGCTCGCCGCGCAGCGCGTGGGCCTCGTCGACCGCGGTCTCCTGCGCCCGGGAATGTTCGCCGACGTCACGGTGTTCGACCCTGCGACCGTCGGCGACCGCGCGACTTTCGAG
>QHVD01000272.1 GCA_003222235.1 Gemmatimonadota bacterium
GATACCCCGGCCGGGGCTGGGACGACGACCAGCACCACCGCAACAACGGTGACGACCACGACCCGTCCTCCCGGGGCGCAAGTCGACCATTTCAAGTGCTACAAGGCTCGGACCGCGGCCGCGGTTAAGCGGCGATCGGTACTTCTCGTTGACGCGTTCGGATCGAAAAACACGATAGTCTTGAAGCCGGACAGCTTCTGCAACCCCGTGGACAAGAACGGCGAAGGGATCACGGATGCGACGGCCCACCTGACTTGCTACAAGATCAGGGACGCCAATGGGCAAGCGCCATTTGCCCAGCAAAGCCTGAGCCTACAGAATCAGTTCGGCAGCGGTTCCCTGGTGGCGGTCAGTCCACGCGTCCTCTGTGTACCGTCCGAGGTAGACGGAGTTCCGTCGGCCCTGAACCTGGACCATTTCAAGTGCTACCGCACCGCGACCCTCACGCAGTTCGCGCGCCGGAACGTGTTCCTTGCGGATCAGTTCGAGAGTAAGAACACGACCGTCCTGCGGCCCTGCACCGTCTGCATGCCGGCCGACAAGAATGGCGAGGGGATCCAGGACCCCTCCACCTCCCTGACCTGCTATCGAATCCGGGATGTTTCCGGGCAGCCACGGCTCTCGCCGCGCGGCGTGATGGTGCACAATCAGTTCGGCGACACGTCCTTGACCGCGCTCCGAGCTCGAAGCCTCTGTGTCCCATCGACCGCGGCGTCCGTCGCGGAGACGTTCGCTGCCAGCCTGCGCTGGCTACCCAGCTCGGATCCTGGCGTTGCCGGCTATCGTGTCTACGCGCGTTTCTTGAACGCCCCTTACGTGTCGGCGCAGGATGCTGGCCTCCCCGTCACAGCGCCCGACGGGACCCTCCGCTCCGTGGTCACCTGCCTTGACAAGGCCGCGGACCATGCCTTTGCGGTAACAGCTTACCTGCGCGACGGGGAGGAGAGTCCATTCTCTAACGAACTCGGTCTGCCCTCCCCCGGGTGTCTCGATGTTGGTCCAGGTGAGAAAGGCCAGTGCACGGTTGCCGGAAAGTGCGACACGCTGGGAGACCTCGCTCTCCCGCCCGGCGGTCGCGACCTTCGCGTCACCAAGTTTCTCCTGACACACGTCGGTCGGCGCCGACTGATCGTGGCGAAGGGCTCGTTCGCGACTGCCGGCTTGCTCAACCCGATCCGAACGGGTGCGACGATAGAGGTCAGGGCCGGGGACGGAAGGGCTCTCTATCGGGCGACACTGCAAGGCTGGGCCTTTCGGTCCGACCGCGGCCACCGTACCTTCCGCTACGTGGTTCCTCACGGCAGGGCGCCACCGGGAGCGAGGGGAATCAAAAGGCTCCGCGTCAAGCTGAAGCCAGGCGCGGCGGACGTGGGAATGAAACTCCTCACCTTGAAATGGGCGTCCCCCGCTCGTTCCTCGAGGCAGATCCATCTCATCTGGGTGATCCGTTTTGGTGCGGAGTGCGCGCGTGATCTGAATCTCGTCTGCCCCGTGAGTCTCCACCGCACGGTATGCGCCTAGAGCGCGCGGCGAGCCCCTGCGAAGACGTTCCGTCCATCAATCTTCAGGGCGCCGCTCGCGCCCCGCATCGCCGATTCTGAGAATCTGAACGGCAGCCGATACACCGAAAGAGCACAGACCCTACAAGGGCCCCCTCCTTTTTTTAGACCGACCGGTCGGGTCTCGCAGGAAGGCGGCCCGTGTCACGCGAACACGGTGCCACCGCGGTGATGACGTGGCGCCCAGGGTTAGCGAAAAGTCTCCTAGGCATATCTTCAAAGATATTTAGTCTCACCAGCAGGGAATCCCAGAGGGCGAGGGTCTCGAGAATGCGTAGATGTCGTCATGTAGGTGCCTCGAGTTGGATGCTCGCGACCGCCGGTACACTGGCGGTGCTCGCGGTGCTGCGGCTCGACATGCCAGCAGCCACCGCGGAGCGCTCCTGCCCCGACGGCGAGGGGGGGTGTGGCTCCGCTGCGGCCTCCTCGCGACTCCGGCGGCTCGCAGCAGTCGGTGACGGGTTCCTCGCCGGCGCCGGCTCTGGCGGCCTCGTCGGGCAAGGTGCCCCTGGTCAGGTCGACAGTCCCGCGGCACTGGTCGCGCGGCAGGCCCACGTCGCGCTGCCCCAGCCGTTGGTAGATCTGCCAGGGCTGCCCCCACCCCTCGTCATCGTCGACGCCAACCGCAACGGACGGCTCGACCCGGGAGAGATTCGCCTCGCGGCTTACGGGCGGGTGGGACTCCGGCACAGCCCGGCGGAGGTTGCCAGCAACCTGGCGGTGCCGGGGGAGGACGTCACCACCGTGCTGGAGGCGCTCGACGCCCAGGCGCTCGCCGGGCGTCTCGAGGCCGGGCAGGACGTGGCCACACGCGACGTGCTGAAGCTCCTGCTGCTCGGCCCGCCGTTCGATTCGGGCAAGCTCTCGCAGGTGCAGCGGGTACAGGAGCTGTCGCCGACGCTCCTGCTCCTGTGGATCGGCAACGAGAACGCGCTCGACCTCGTGCGCCGGCCGGGCACAGCAGGCGCGGCGTTGACGCCGGCCGAATTCGGCCGGCGCATGCGTCGCGTGCTTGACGCTCTGGCGGCGAGCGGGTCGGGCATGGCGGTCGCCAACCTTCCCGACCCGACCCTGCTGCCCTTCCTGCGCCATGCGGGCAGCGACGTGAGCAGCTGCCGGACAGCGAATGGTGCGACGGTTCCCGCGGATATCGACACTCTGCTGCCGCTCGGCCTGGATCCGCGGCTCCTCCCGATCCCCCCCTGCGACGTGGCGGTCACTCCCGAGCGGCGAGCCATGGTGCGGGCGACGGTGCTCGCCTTCAACGCGGAGATCGATGCCGCCGTGGCCGACCTCGATCGCCGCGGCACCCCCGTCGCATCCGTCGATCTGTTCGGGCTCTTCGATCGTCTCGCAGCAACGGGACTCGATCTGGACGGCGACGGGTCACCGGACGCCACCACCCGCTACCTTGGCGGCATCTTCGGCCTCGACGGGGTGCATCCCGGGCGCACGGGGAACGCCCTCATCGCCAACGCCATCATCCAGGCCACCAACGCGCGCTTCGGGATGAGCATCCCCCTCGTGGACGTCGCCCGCGTCGCCGCGCGTGATCCGCTCGTGCGCAACCGGTACCGTCCGGACGGCGAGCCTCCCTTCGGCCTGTTCGCGGAACGGGGGACCACCGCCGCGGTTCGCGTGCAGAGACGAGCTGTTCGAGCGGCGCGGAAGATGCTCCGCCAGCTGCGGCGACTGCGCCGCAAAGCCGGCAACGGCAGCCAAAGAGAGACGGGGAGTGGGAGGCGCAAGCCCGGCACCATCGGCGCCCTTCCTCCGCTCGAGCCCAACGTCGTTGGCCCCCCCGATTACTTCATGTTCAGCGGGCTGGAGACGGGGGACGTGCGGGAGGCGGATGTGAACGCGTCATGCCAGGTGGTGACGTCTCCGGTCTGCACCGGGACCCGCGCCTGCCAGCTCACGACCACCGCCTTTCCGCCGAGCCTCGACGCACGGCCGCTGAACGGGACCGAGGCCTTCGTGCGCGCCTACCATCGGGTGGACGTCACCGCGCTGCCGAGCCCCACCGAGG
>QHVD01000024.1 GCA_003222235.1 Gemmatimonadota bacterium
CCAGCCGCCAGGTTCCGCCACGAGGATCGCGCGAAACGTCACCGGACGCCGCTCGGCGCGTCCCGTGGTGGCGTTTTCGTAGTCGTAGACGCCGCTCACGATCGCTTCGGCCGTCCCGCCCGTCACGTTGACCGCCGCGACCGTTAGGCCGGCCTTGAGCCTGCGCACCGATTCGAAAAACTGCTTCCATCCCCGCTGCTGCGCCGCCGTGAGACCGGGATACACGCGCCGTACCTGGGCCAGGTCGAGGGATTCGAGCGCTCGCGCGTAGTCACCGATCACCGACTCGATCTGTGCCCGCGGGTCGGGGGCGGGGTGCGCCTGCTCCAGAGCGGGCTCGTGCGCCGCGTCAGCCGCCGCCCGCGACCGCGCGTGCCGCTCGGCTTCCGCCCACAGCGACGCCGCCGTGGCCAGCTGCACCATCGCTTCCGAGACCTGCCCGTGAGCGGCGAGCGACTCCGCTCCCTTGAAAGCCGTGTCGCCTTTCGCCATGTCCGCGGGGCTGGCCCCCGCCTCGAGCGCACGGCGCATCGCGGCCACGGCCGTCGCCTGCAGCGATCTCACCAGGCTGTCCTCTCGCTGCTTCGCTCGCGCGGCGGAGTCGGGAGCTGCCGCCGCCGCGCTGGGCGAGGCTGGCGGCGGGGACGCCCGCAGCGCAGGAGCTCGCTTGGCGCGCCCTGAGGGCAGAGCGGTGTCGGCCGGCGCGCGGGCGAGCGATGGAGCCGCGGTGCTAGCGGCGGCGGGGGCCGGGGCGGGGGCGGCGGCTGCTGCAGGCGTGTCCCGGCCCGCAGCGGATGGCGGCCTCCCCCCCTGTGGCGGCTGCGACCCCCGGCGCGCCGCCGCCCACCAGAGGGCAACGCCCATGCCCACCGCTGCGAGGAGCCCCCACCACAGGCCGCGAGCGCGGCGGCCAGGAGGAGCCACGGCGGCGGTGGATCGCGTCGGCGGCCTCGCCGGCGGAATCGGGCTCGTCGGGGTCTTCACGTGCGCGAGCAGTCGGGAGGGGCCGCCCGCCTTCGCGAGCGTGATCATCTCGCTCCGAACCGGGTCGTCGTGCCGCAGCGACGGCCGACCGCACGCCGCCACCACGTCGTCCATGCCCGGCCAGCGCAGGGCCGGATCCTTTTCCAGCATCCGCATGACGGCCGCGGCCATGCTGGTCGGGCAGTCGGCCCGTAGCTCGGTCAGGGGGCGCGGGCGCTGGTTGAAGTGCGCGTACATAACCGCCATGACCGAGTCGCCCTGGAACGGTACTCTCCCGGTCAGCATTTCGTAGCCGACGACGCCGAGCGAGTACTGGTCCGAGGCCCCGGTGAGCTCCCGGTTGTCGCATTGCTCGGGACTCATGTACGTGGGCGTGCCCACGGTCACGCCGGTCACCGTGAGCCCCTCCGCCTGGACGACCTTCGCGATCCCGAAGTCCGTGACCACGGCCCAGCCTTCCTCATCCAGCATGATGTTCGCGGACTTGATGTCGCGGTGAATGACGCCGTGGCGATGCGCGTAGCCGAGCGCATCGGCCACCTGGGCGAGGATGGCGCGCGCCAGACGGAGGGGAAGCGGACCGACGTCACGAATGATCGCGTCCAGGGGCCGGCCCTGCACGTACTTCATCACGAAATACAGGACGCGGTCGGCTTCCTTGACGGTGTAAATGGGAATGATGTGCGGGTGGGTCAGCGCGGCGGCGGTTCGCGCCTCGCGCTTGAATCGCTCCACCATCCCCTCCCCCATGAGGAGCAGTGCAGGCGCCAGCATCTTGATCGCGACCTTGCGGTCGAGCGCGAGATCGTGCGCCAGATATACGGTGGCCATGCCGCCACGCCCCACCTCGGCCTGGATCTCGTATTCCCCAAGGGTCGCCTTCCGGAGCGCGTCGAGCAGGGCGTCTCGCTCGGTCTCCTTCGGACCGGCCGCTGGCGCCGTGACGCGCACCGCCGGCGTGCCCAGCCAGGCAGCCTCCGGGTCGCTCGCGGCGAGCAGGGACTCGACCTCGGCCCGGAGTGCGGCATCCGCGCCGCACGCCCGGTCAAGAAAGCGCGCCCGCTCGCCAGCGGGAAGGCTGACAGCGGCGTCGAACACCGCCTTGATGCGCTGCCACGCCTCGGGGGTCATGGCTCGGGCGCGAGGCGGTGGTCAGGAGCGCGAGCGTGGAGCAGTTCGCGGAGGGGAAAAGCGGCGTCGGCACGCGGCATTCTCGCGGTGCGGTTCGGTAAGCGCCCTTCAGCACATCACTTGGCCAACTGCCACGATACGGCTCGGGCCGCAAAGGGTCAAGCCGATGCAACCGGGGGGGCGGGGGGGCGGTGGCGTGGGAGACCACACCGGTGCTGAAACACCAGCCCGCCACCACGCGCTCGGTCGCCCGTTGCCCATGCGAGGATGCCTTACGGCGATTCCTCGGCGCCCTCGAGCCGACGTCAGGGCCCGGGCCGTCTACAACGCCACAATGCGGCCTGCTAGCCGCGGCATGTCGTCATGCCCCATCCGTGCACGCATGAACCGCGTTCGAGTACTCCTCTTGAATGACGTAGTTGTGGGAGCGCATGAATACATTGTCGCGGAAGGCGACGCACACGTCAGCCATTTCATAGCCCACCAGGCCATTGAACCATGCGGACCCGTCAGGGTCGGTGATCGTCTCGAAGAATTCATGAGAAAGCGCCGAGGCGGTGGCGTCGATCACCCGCGGGGCCGGACCCGCGCAGCCCCGGACAGCCTGGTACGGCTCGACCGAGAACAGCAGATGCTCGCCATTGTAATCGAAGCTGCTGTGGAAGGCACAGAATGTGAAGGTGCTGTCAATGTCGGGCGAGTAGCAATCGATCGGCGTGATGCACATGTCGGTGCCTTGGGGCAGGAACACGTGAAAGATGTTCGTATAGCCGCTGGCTTCGGTGAACGTCGAGGCGGCGATGACGATGCCGATGACATCGTTCATGGTCGCCGTGTTGTTGGTGAAGGTCGCCGGGGCGTTGAGCTGGGTGACGAAGAACTGGCCAGCCGCCGCACCCCCGAGGTATTGGTCCGCGACCCCGATGAAGTTGGTCTGGTTGAGATCCGCCAGGAAGGTGGCCGGTGACAAGAGATTCGTGCCCCAGCAACTCGCGGGATTCGAGGGGCAGTTGATGTACACATTCGTTGACATCGCGTGCGTTACCAGCGGACCGCCGTAGTAGGTGAGATCGAGCGGCGAGTTAATGGACCCGGCCGCCTCCACGAGGTTGGCGTGCACGGAGGGCCGCAACGGGATGGTCGGAAACGTGCGGACCACCAGGTGCGCAGCCCTCGCGGCGGCGTCGGAGTATCCGGCGGGGAGCGTAAACCTCACATTCGGAATGTCGGCGTCGTTGGTTCCGACGCCGGTAGTGACGTCGCCGTGGCAGGCGGCCAGGAGCAGGACCACCGCCCACAGGAACGCCGGGGCCAGAAAGGTAGAGCGCCGAAGGTGGCTTGAGTGTCTCTCCAGCATGGTGCGCATACGGGCCTCCTCTTGTCGGACTGAGCCGGTGGCTGAAACAGTCCGAGCTCACGGGTGGAAAGTTGAAAGCGTTGGAAGTGGGTAGGTCGTCGCACGTTGCATTCTTCGCATCCCGATCCGCTCGCAAACACCAAGCGTAGCGCTGCCCCGATCCAGGGCAACAACTCTTGTGGACCGATTGCTTTGGGTCGGAAAACGGCGAGGAAACCAACCCCTTCGGACCGAACCGGCAGGTGGAGCACGTACCGCGCGCCGGCACACGGCGGGCAACCGCTCGGGCGAACAGGCTCTTCAGCCGGCCGACGATGAGGACCGCGGGCTGGTGAGCTCGCTCACGATCGCTCGGGCCGGCTCGACCCGCCGGACCTCGCCGGCCGATACCCCGGCATACATCGCCATCGCCTCGATCGTGCCCGTCGCTTGCCGCCCCGGCGCGGGTGCCGCGAAGCGTGGCAGCGGCAACATGCCGCCCCCGGCGGGAATCGCGCCGGCGTAGTCCTCCGCAAGCCTCTCCGCCGCCGCGACACAGGATCGCAACACCCGCGCGGGCGACGGTCCGGGCGGCCACATCACTGAGAACTTGTCCGTGATGACGGTGTCCAGAGCGCCTGCCCGAACCACCGCCTCGACGTACGCGGGATGCGCTCCAGACTCCTGCGCCGCGATGAATCGCGTGCCCACGCGCGCCGCGGCCGCACCCGCGTCGAGCACGCCCCGCACGCCGTGCGCCGTCGCGATCCCACCCGCCGCGACGACGGGGACCTGCCCCGCCACCGCCCTCAGCACTCGCTCCAGGAGGGGAAGAAGCGGCGCCGTACCGCGCAGGCGGCCGCCGGCCTCGATGCCTTGCACCACAATCACGTCGCAGCCCGCAGCCACGGCCCTGCTCGCCTCGGCTTCGGAGCCGACCTGCCAGCTCGCGAGCCCGTCCGCGCCGTGCACGCGCGCGACGAGCGCCGGATCGGGATCCCCGTAGAAGAACTCGACGAGCCCCGCTCCGTGCGCCGCGATCTCGACGCACTCCGGATCGATCAACGGGACGAGGAAGTTGATCCCGAACGGGCCGCCGGTGAGCCAGCCGATCCGGTCGATCACGTGGCGCAGAGCGGGCGGCGGCACCATGACGCCCGCGAACATCCCGTGGGCGCCGGCGTTCGCAACCGCGGCGACCAGCTCCGCGGTGCCCACCGTCCCCATCGGCGCGAGTTGCAGCGGCAGCTCACAGCCGACAAGCTCTGTGAAACGGGTAGCCGGCACCGCAGCCTTAACGGAGCTTCGCGCGGCGGATCGAGTCGTCCACGGCGAGGGCCCGCTCGGGGCTCCACTTGTGGTAGAGCTGGAGGCAGGCGCCGGGTTGCATCTTCCGCTGGCGTGTGCAGGTGAGGACCTGCTCCCGGTGCTGCGGGGCGTCGTGGCGCCATAGCGAGTCCGCGGCCGCCCGGGCGCGGCCGTCCGCCCAGCCAAAACTCACGAGGCATCGCATCACCTCGCCCGACGGGTCGTCGGCGCACCGCTCCAGCTCCCGCACGTGCACGGCCGCGTCCACCCGCCAGGCGGAGTCGGCCTTGAACTGCGCGATGCTGTCCCTCTGGCGCTCGTACGCCGCCGCGGCGGACTCGGCCGGGGCTTTCCGCCACCGATATTCCTTGACCAGACACAGCGCCGCGCCAGGCACGTCCATCGTGATCCGGCTGCAGCTCCGAACCTCTTCGCGCTTCTTCGCCTCCGACTTGCCGCATCCGAGGACGGGCAGAACGAGGAGAATGGCGAACCGAGCCTTCGTCCGGCGCATCTGTCCTCCGTTCCTAGACGTCTAGACGGCTAGACGTCTAGCAGGTACGGATAGGGTGGGATTCGAACCCACGAAACGGTTACCCGTTTACACGCTCTCCAGGCGTGTGCCTTCAGCCACTCGGCCACCTATCCAACTAGACGTCTAGCCGTCTAGACGTCTAGTAGTTGACGTCTAGCATACGGACAGGGTGGGATTCGAACCCACGATACGCTTACGCGCATACCGGTTTTCGAGACCGGCGCCTTCAGCCACTCGGCCACCTGTCCAGCAAGGCTAGACGTCTCGACAGCTAGACGTCTAGACGTCTAGATCCAGCGACGGCTGGTCAAGGCCGCAAAATATAATATGTTGGCTCCATGACCCGCCGCTGCCGCGAGCTGCTGATTGCGGCCTGTGCGCTGCCGGCGCTCCTCGCTGCGGCGCGCGCCCAGACTGACCGCGTCCCACCGGCCCCGGGACTGTTTGGACCCGACGAGCCGCTCGCCCTGACGCTCACGACGAACCTCAAGGCGGTCATGAAGGATCGCGGCAGCCAAAGCCCATACCATGCGGCCGTCCTCTCGTACGCCGGCGCCGACGGGGCGCCTGTGTCGCTCGACATTCGCGTCAAGACGCGCGGATTGTTCCGGCTCAAGCCGACGACCTGCCAGTTCCCTCCCCTGATGCTCCACTTCGCCAAGAAGCGGGTGGTGCACACCATGTTCGCAGGGCAGGACAAACTCAAGCTCGTCACCCATTGCCAAAACAAGGATGACTACGAGCAGTATGTCGTCGAGGAATATCTCATCTACCGCGTGTACAACCTTCTCACCGAGCGAAGCTTGCGGGTCCGTCTCACGCGAATGACCTACGTGGACTCGACTGGGAAGGAGGCGCCCCTCACCAGGCACGGCTTCCTCCTCGAAGACGACCGCGAGCTGGCGGCGCGCAATCGTGCCGTCCTGGTCCAGCAGAAGGGGCTGCTGCAAGAGGACATCGACCGCGAGACCATGGGACTCGTCGCGGTGTTCCAGTACATGATCGGAAACACCGACTGGTCCGTATGGGGCCTGCACAACATCAAGCTACTGGAGGACAGCGCCGGCGTGATGCGCCCCGTCCCGTACGACTTCGACTGGTCCGGGGTGATCGCGCCGCCGTATGCCAGGCCCGATGCGCGGCTCCCCATCGAGTCGGTGCGTCAGCGGTTGTTCCGGGGCGCCTGCCGGTCGCCCGAAGAATTCGCCGCCCAGTTCGACAAGTTCCAGGCCAAGAAAGACGCGATCTACGCGCTGTATCGGAACGAGCCGGCGCTCTCCCCCAAGCGCGCGGAGCAATCCCTGCACTACTACGACGACTTCTACAAGACCATCGGCAACCAGGGACGGATCAAGTACGAGTTTCTCCGGGCCTGCGGCAACAAGGGCTAGGCTCGTCGGGACTTCTGCAGCCGCCCCCGATCGACCTTGCCGAGATGTGTGCGCGGCAGCGCGTCCAGGAACACGATTTCACGCGGAGCCTTGTAGGGCTCGAGGCGCTCCCGCACGAATGTCTTCAGCTGTTCGGCCAGCTCCGCTCCCGCGCCCCGTTCGCTCGCGACTACGAACGCATGCGGCTTGATGAGCCCGTCGGAGGTGACGACGCCCACGACCGCCGCCTCCTTGACCCCCGGGTGCCGGAGCAGACAGCCCTCGACCTCCTGGGGCGAGAGCCACTTGCCGCCGACCTTGAGGAGGTCGTCGGCCCGGCCGCAGTAGGTGAAGTATCCGTCGGCATCACAGCGCACGAGGTCGCCCGACACGTACCACTCTCCGCGGAAGGCCTCCTTGGTCTTCTCCATCTGCTGCCAGTAGCCGATGGCGCGCGAGTCGCCCCGCACCCACAGGGCCCCGATCTCCCCGGGCGGCACGGCACGGCCGTCGTCGTCGCGCACGCTGACCTCGAAGCCCGGCACGACCTGCCCCAGGGTCCCGGGCCGGACGGCGCCCGGGCGGTTGGAGATGAAGATGTGCCACATCTCAGCGGTCCCGAGGCCGTCCAGGAGCTCGACGCCGAAGATCGCCTTCCATCGCTCGTGCAGCTCGACCGGGAGCGCCTCGCCGGCGGATGTGCAGAGCCGCAGGCGCGACACGTTCTGCCGGCGCGCGTCCCCGTGGCTCACCATGTGATTGATCATCGTCGGGACGTTGATCAGGATCGTCGGCCGGAACCGGGCCAGCTTCGCGAAGATCACTTCCGCCGTGCACGGCTCGGGAAACAGCACGGCCGCCCCGCCGACCGCGAACGGGAACAGCAGGTTGGAGCCGGTCGCGTAGCCGAAGAACAGCTTCGGGACGGATAGCGTCACGTCGCGCTCGGTGTACCCGATCACGCCCTTGGCGTAGCATTCGGTGGTGTTGGCAAACGACCTGTGGCTCTGGACGACCGCCTTGGGCTGCCCCGTCGTGCCGCCGGAAAAGAGCCAGATGGCCGGATCGTCGCGGTGACTGGGGAACGTGTCGAGCGCCTCGGGCACGCGGGCCAGCTCCGCTTCGAGCGCCGGGTCCCCGACGACGAGGACCCGCTTCAAGTGCGGGGCACGCCCGGCCGCGGCCCGGAACGCCGCGGCAGTGTCTCTGTGCACGACCGCGAGGCGGGCCCGCGTATAACCGTAGAAGTATTCGATGGCGTCGAGCTTCAGGTGCGGGTTCACCATCACCACCGCCGCGCCGATCTTGAGCGTCCCAAACAGCGCGCCCACGAACTCGGGACCGTCGGGAAGCGCGATCAAGACGCGCTGCTCGGGCTCGACCCCTGCGCCCGTCAACACGTGGCCGAACCGGTTGGCGAGGGTGTGCACGTCCCGGTAGGTGAGCGTACCCGACTCGGTCAGGAGCGCAGGCCGCTCTCCCCGCCCCTCCCGAATGCGCGCATCCAGGAAATACTCGGCCATATTGAATTGCTCGGGCGGTGAAAAACCCATGGGGAGATGATGTGACCGGCGACGCCTGGCGGTCAACCGGCTCTCCTCATACGATACTCTCACCATGTCGGTCCTCGAGCTCTCGGCCATGACCTGGGAGGAGGTTCGCGACCTCGACCGGGCGAAGGCGGTCGCCATTCTCCCCACGGGCGCGCTGGAGGCGCACGGGCCGCACCTGCCGCTGGGCACCGACGTCATCATTGCGGAGGCGATGGCCCGCCGGGCCGCCGAGAAGCTCTCGGCGCGGGGCTACGACGCGGTGCTGCTGCCACCCCTCGAATACACGGCCGCGGAGTTTGCAGCCGGGTTCCCGGGGACCGTCTCGCTCCGCCCGTCCACCGTGACGGCGTTGGTCGTCGACGTGGCCTCGAGCCTCGGCCGGCAGGGGTTCCCCGTACTCGCCATCGCCAACGCCCACCTGGACCCGGCGCACGTCGCCTAGATCGAGGCCGCACTCGCCGCGCGCGGGGATCACCTCCCCCGAATGGTGTTCCCCGACGTCGCGAAGAAGCCGTGGGCGGTCCGCCTGACCGAGGAGTTCCGGAGCGGTGCCTGCCACGCCGGTCGCTACGAGAGCTCGGTCGTGCTGGCCGCGCGTCCCGATCTGGTGCGGGAAGCGATCCGCAGGGCGCTCCCCGCGAACCCCCGTTCGCTCGTCACCGCGATCCGCTCGGGACAGAAGAGCTTCGAGGAGGCCGGAGGCCCGAGGGGCTACTTCGGGTATCCGGCGGATGCCGGCGCGGAGGAGGGAGCGCACACCATCGACGCCCTGGGCTCGATCCTGGAAGAGGCCGTGCTCGCCGGGGGCGCATGACGACGCTGGCCGGCCGTGGAGCCGTGGTGACGGGGGGCGGCCAGGGAATCGGGAAGGCGGTCGCGCGCGCGCTGGCCGATGCCGGGGCCGCCGTGGTCGTGGCCGCCCGCACCGAAGCCAGGGTGGAGGCCGTAGCTGCGGAGCTCGTGGCCGCGGGGCACCGGGCCTGGGGTGCCCGCTGCGACGTCTCCGATCCGCAGAGCGTCGCCGAGCTCGCCCGCGCGGCGACGGCCTGGCTCGGGCACGTGGACGTCCTGATCAACAGCGCAGGCGTGGGCCACTCCGCGCCGGTCCACCGGATCGCGCTAGAGGACTGGAACCGGGTACTCGCCGTGAATGCGACGGGGACGTTCCTGTGCACCCGGACCTTCCTCCCCGCAATGCTCGAGCGGGGCTGGGGGCGCGTCGTCAACGTCGCGTCGATCGCCGGGCTCGGCGGCGGCGCGTACATCGCCGCTTACAGCGCCTCGAAGCACGCCGTCGTCGGGCTCACCCGTTGCGTTGCGGCGGAGGTCGCCGGGACCGGCGTCACGGCCAACGCGGTCTGCCCCGGCTACGTGGATACGGAAATGACCTCGCAGTCACTCGACCGCATCGTCGTCAAGACGGGGCTGTCGCGGGAGGAAGCGCTCGCCGCCGCGCTCCGGGCGGTGGGCCAGCGCGAGCTCATCCCGCCCGAGCGCGTGGCCGACGTCGTGCGCTCGCTGTGCGACGAGCAAGCGGGCGGCACCAACGGGGAGGCGATCGTGATCGACGGCGGAGACTCGCGCAGGACCTTCGAGCTCATCAACCCGGAACCGCTCGGCCGGCCGCGCGGATGGACTCACGGGATCCTCACTCCCGCAGGGGGTCGCGTGCTCTTCGTCGCCGGCCAAACCGCTGCGGACGCGTCGGGGCGGGTGGCTGCGGCAGAGCTCGTGCCGCAGTGGGAGCGGGCGCTCGAGAACGTCCTCGCCGTGGTGCGCGCGGCCGGCGGGAGCCCCGAGCACATCGGCCGGATGACCGTGTACGTGACGGACCGCGAGACCTATCTCGCCAGCCTGAAGCCGCTCGGCGACGTGCACCGCAAGCTCATGGGACGCCACTACCCCGCCATGGCGCTCGTGGAGGTGCGGGCGCTCGTGGACCCGCAGGCACTGGTCGAAATAGAGGCGACCGCAGTGTTACCGTAGAGGAGCGCATGACCATGGACCCCAAGTCGTTCCTGTACGAGCAGGACCCGAAGACCAGCGTCGCGACGATCACGCTCAACCGCCCCGAGCGCCTCAACGCACTCACCTTCGAGGTGTACGCGGAGCTTCGGGACGCCTTCCGGGCCCTGGACGTGGAGCCGGGCGTGCGCGCCCTGGTGATCACGGGCGCCGGACGGGCGTTCTGCTCCGGGGGCGACGTGGAAGACATCATCGGCGCGTTGTTCCGCCGCGACTACGAGGGCCTGCTCGAGTTCACGCGTCTGACGTGCGACCTGATCCTGGCGATGCGGCAGTGCCGCCGCCCGATCGTCGGGGCGCTGAACGGCACGGTGGCGGGCGCGGGCGCGGTGATCGCGGCCGCGTGCGACATCCGCATCGCCGCCGAAGCGGCGAAGATCGCTTTCCTCTTCACCAAGGTCGGGCTCTCCGGGGCGGACATGGGAGCCGCGTGGCTCCTCCCCCGCATCGTCGGTCTGGGCCACGCCACGGAGCTCCTGATGACGGGGGACTTCATCGACGCTCAGACGGCGCACCGCATCGGGCTCTATCACCGGGTGGTGGCGAACGAGCGGGTACTCGAGGAAGCGCGGGTCTACGCCGAGAAGCTGGCCCGGGGCCCATCGCACGCGCTCGGGATCACCAAGCAGGCTCTGATGCTGGAAGCGCACATGGACCTGGTCACCGCCCTCGAGGCGGAAGCCCAGGCGCAGGCCGGGTGCATGCAGAGCCCCAACTTTCGGGAGTCCTACGAGGCATTCCGTGCGAAGCGGGAGCCCAGGTTCGCCTGACGGGTGCCGCATGCAAACGCCTGATCCAGCCGCGGTGCGCGCGTTCCTCGAGGACCGTCACGTGGAGCTGGCAGCGGGGATCGCCGAGTTCGGCGCCCGCGAGATCGGCACGCTGGCGGAGCCGGCGGACGATGGAGCGGCGCGGGCGCAGGCGCGCCACATCCTCGAGGTGCTGGGCCGGGCGGACTGGTTCGCGCCCATTGGCGACCAGGATCTGCGGGCCTGCTGCCTGATCCGCGAAGCGCTCGCGGCGGCGTCACCGCTCGCCGACGCCGTCTTCGCGCT
>QHVD01000273.1 GCA_003222235.1 Gemmatimonadota bacterium
CGAGCACCGTCACGGCGTCACGGTAGGAGATGCGCACCGCCGCCGGCTTGTCCGTGGACATCATCTGCACGGTCGCGCTCGAGCCGTCCCGCAGCAGGAACGGCGCGGACTGGGTGCGGTCCTTGGCAAACTGCTGCGTCCAGCTCCCCTTGAAGTAGATCGCGTTGATCAGATACATGATGTCGTCCGGGGGCAGAGGATCATCCACGATCGACGTGATCTTCCCCCGCGTCCGGTCGCTCACCCAGGCATTGATCGTGCGCGCGGCCGTCGGGCTCGCGAAATCGAGCGATTGCACCGTGGCGTCGAAATAGGCGCGGTTCGCGTCGAGGAACGGCTGCTCGAAGGTCCATCCCTCCCGATACCAGATCGAGTTCGCGATCTCGAAGGCCACCTGCCCGTCGAGGCCCCGGAGCAGGTCGATGAGACTGCGATATGAAGCGTCGAGCTCGTCCAACGTGAAGCCCTCGAGCTCGAGCGCGGCCGCCATCTCCTGCGCGGTCGCACCCGCGGCGCCGTTGTACGTCATCCCCAGCGCCATCGCCACGCTCAGCGGCGAGACGAAGAGACTCGAGTCTGCGGACACGCTCTCGGCGATCTGGCGGAATAGCTTGAAGGCGAAGGCGTTGTCCGCCGTGACCAGGCGGCCCTCGGCCGCGGTGAGCTCGCGAGGGAGATGCGTGATCAGCGAGGGAGCCGTGGGCGGCGCCTCACGGCACTGCGCCGCGGCGAGTCCGATTGCCGCGAACAGGATCGGGCGAAAGATTCTTGCCATGGGTCCTCCTAGCGTTCGCCTATCGTCCATCGCCGCCGGCCTCGCGTTCACCTTGGCGGCCCCTCAGGGGTCGAAACCCGCCTGCCGCCCGGGAACGATGGCGGTGCGGCGGGCGACCCCAGTCTCTACTGCATCGACCTCGTCCCGGTTCCCGACGCGAGCGGCCTTCCGGATGCCGCCACGCTTGGCCTCTATTCCTCTTATTATCTGGCCTGGGCCACGACCCCCCTGCTCGATCCGGTGGTGCGCCTCGGGGGAGTGTCGAACGGCCGCAACAGCCTCGGTCGAGTGAGATTCAACAAGTTCCTCCTCCTCCTGACGGCGGAGGCGAGTCCGCCGGCCGAGCGCTGGAAAGGAAGGAATCGAGCGAGTCGTGATGTACGGCTATACAAACAGTACCCCGGACCGCTGATTCACGTCACCGAGGGCGCCACGATCGTCGTCGAGTTCACCAACCGGATCGACTGGCCGACGCTGGAACGCATTGCGTTTGTGCGCCAGCCTTGTGATAGTCTCAACTGTCGCGGCGTCCGCTGAGCGTCGGCGGCGCAGCTTCAACGCGAGAAAACATCACCAGACCCTTCGATGTACAATTGAGGCCCCAGGGGAGCGCATGCAACTTCAGTTCACCGCCGTTTTCGAGAAGGTGCCAGAAGGCTATATCGGCTTCGTCGAAGAGCTCCCTGGTGCCAATACGCAGGGCGCCACGCTCGACGAGGCTCGCACGAACCTCGCGGAGGCGGTACGCCTCGTGCTCGAAGCCAACCGGACTCTCTCAGAGGAGAGTCTCGGTGGCAAGACGGTCATCCGCGAGCCGCTTCGCTTGCCCGCCGCTTGAAGCGGCGCGACCTCATCCGACATCTCGAAGCACATGGGTGCGAACTCTTACGGGAGGGCGGTAATCATTCCGTCTACGTGAATCGGCGCTCGCGAAAGACCTCGTCGGTGGAGGGGATCGTAGGGATTCGCTGACTGCGACGCCCAAGTCAACGGCAGCCCGCAGCGGCCGGTTCAGTGCACCACGGTCACGACCCCGTTACTCATCTGTTGTGGGTGTTTGGTGCACATGTATTTGTACGTGCCCACCTGCACGAAGGTGGTCGAAAAAGTCCCGGTGGTCTGGTCCTGCGGTGAACTCGCGGGAAGCGATCCAGGCGCGGCAGTGTAGGTCACGTTGTGGGCAATCCCATTGTCGCTCCAGGTCCAGGTGACCGTACCGTTCACCTGTACGACCACGGTTGCCGGGTTGAACGCGAAGTTGGCAATGTCAACCGAGTTCGCCGTCGGCGGCGTGGTGGCGTGAGCCGTGAAGCTGACCGGGCTCAGCAGACCGGTGAACGTCGCGCTGACCGTCTGAATGGTCGAGGAGATGGAATCGGTCGTCGCCGCGA
>QHVD01000286.1 GCA_003222235.1 Gemmatimonadota bacterium
ACCCACCTGCTGGAGAACGGGTATGACATCCGGACCGTCCAGGAACTGCTCGGTCATCGTGACGTGACGACGACCATGATCTACACTCACGTCCTGAATCGCGGTCCGGGCGCCGTCCGATCCCCGGCGGACTTGCTCGCGAAGGGTAGCGCCGACCAACCTTGGATCGCCATCGACGATGTGCGTTCGCGCCCTCGCTACACAGCGGCCCGTCGCAGTCTAACGCCCAGGGGGAACACCCAATGAACCACAAGCGCGTGTTGCTGCGGGGGTTTTCAGCTTGCGGGGCTCGGTCGCCCTCGGTGATATACGGACGCGGCTCGCAGGGTTGCGCGTGTTACACGGAACCGTCCAAGTATCGTTAGGCCTCACGATGCATTTCATCAACGCTCCTGTGCTAGGTCCTAAAGCCAACTTTCGCGCAACGGCGAACTGAAAGGCGAATTGATCATGCCCAAAGGCACCATCCGACTTCACCGCGTCTTCCGTACGAATCCGGAGCGCGTCTATCAGGCGTTTCTAGACGCTGACGCATTGGCAAAGTGGCTTCCGCCATACGGTTTCACCTGCAAGGTTCACCACATGGATGCCAAAGTTGGTGGCACCTACAAGATGTCGTTCACGAACTTCTCGACAGGCCACGGCCACTCCTTCGGCGGGGAGTATCGTGAACTCGTCCCATTCGAAACAATTCGCTATACGGATAGCTTCGACGACCCGAACTTGTCTGGAGAAATGCAGACGACGGTGACCTTGAAGGAAGTTTCGTGTGGAACGGAGTTGACCGTAGTGCAAGAAGGGCTGCCTGAGGCTATTCCGCTCGAGATGTGCTATCTCGGCTGGCAAGAGTCACTCGCGCAACTTGCGAAGCTCGTCGAGCCCGAGATTCCAGGGTGACGAGGTGACGCCTAACCAGCCCATGCAGCGGACCCGGGTGCGCTGGCCTGATCGACCGTCCCGTCGCTTCTCGGGTCCACGTCTCATCTCCGGCCCACCGTCTCGGCGGCACCCGGGCCGCTGATGGGCCGGTCGTTAGACGGCCAGGCGAGAACCCACTGAAAGGAGATCACAAATGACCATGACTGTGCCGTTATCTGGAGGATGTGCGTGCGGGGCTATTCGATACGAGTGCTCAGCGAGGCCAATCGTTTCGTCAAACTGCCACTGCCGTGATTGTCAGCGCGCGAGCGGCAGCGCGTTCGGGCCCTTTTTGACCGTCTCGGCGGACGCGCTCCGGTTAACTCGGGGCGAGCCAAGATTTTACCGCAAGGTGTCCGATGGTGGAAATCCGATGTTACGAGGTTTCTGTCCAGACTGTGGCTCGCCGCTGCTCATCCAAGAACCTCATCGATCGAAGATCGTATCCATCCATGCCGCGAGCCTGGACGACCCAAGCTGGTATAAGCCAACGATGGATATCTTCACGGCGAGTGCGCAGCCCTGGGACGTAATGAACCCGAAGCTCGAGAAGTTCGCCAGGATGCCGCCGATCCCCGAATCGTTCGGGCGCTGAATGGATATCGCGGCAACGGCGTCTTTGCTAAACGCGGGCCTGCCGTCTAACCAGCGATTAGAGCGGACCGGCGGGAGTTACTCTCTACTTGTAGCGAGCGTTCCGTCCGCCGGCCGCTCAACCGCCGGTCGTTAGGTTGCGCGCAGGCCCACCCGGGTTTATCCGGAGGCAAGCGGGAGCATGCCAGAGCCGCCGCCGGAAGCCAAAGTAAACTGCTCGTTCTGTGGCAAGAGCCAAGACGAGGTCAGGAAGCTCGTAGCCGGTCCGAGCGTCTACATCTGCGATGAGTGTATTGATCTCTGCAACGACCTCATCGCCGAGGAGTGCGAGCGAGAAGAGCCGACCCCTATCACCCGGGACGATCCTCTTCCTCCCGTCTCGGCATGCATTGTCTGCCGCATGCCCAAGGTCGCGACCGACCTGCTACTCGTGCCGGGCGCGGGTTTCGTCTGCTGCCCATGCGCCGACGCCGTGCGTTCGATCGCCGACGCTCAATTGCCACCCCCATCGGAGGTCGATGTGGAGATCACGAGCCATGGGCCGGCGGTCGCGGGGAGAGATCCGGCTCAGCAACCCTGCCGCCTCTGTGGCTTGGTTTTGCCCACGCTCGACATTCCCGACCGTGGGGTCGTATGCGAGGCGTGTGTGAACGCGGTCATCTCCATTGCGACGCAACGGGATCGCGTGTAGAGGCGCAACCTACCCCCAACCTAACCGGCGGTTCTGGACTCCTCCCGCAACGGCGAGTCGAGACCACCACAGCGTTCACCCGTGCGACTATCGGTTGCCCGTGGGCCTCCGCGCAAGTAGAGAAGGGTCCTCGTGCGCGTCATCGCCGTCACCGGCTCGGCCTCGGGGATCGGCGCGGCGCTCCGCGCGCGTCTCGAGACGGCGGGCGAGCGGATGATCGGCGTCGACCGTCGCGACGCCGAGGTGATCGCGGAGCTCGGGTGTGGGGACGGCCGGGCGGCCGCCGTCGCCCGCGTCGAGGCCGCGTGCGACGGACGCCTGGACACGCTCGTCGCGTGCGCTGGCGTCGGACCGCAGGTCGCGCCGGCGTCGGCGATCGTGTCTATCGACTACTTCGGGGCCCAGGCGCTGCTCGCCGGGCTCCGCTCGAGCCTCGCCGTCGCGGCGGTCGCCGTCTGCTCGAACTCCTCGACCCTGCCGGGCGCCGACGGTCCGCTCGCCGCCGCGTGCCTCGCCGGGGACGAGGAGGACGCGCGCCGGCTGGCGCTCGCGCGCGGCGGGCACCCCGCCTGTGCCGGCGCCAAGCTCGCCCTGGGGCGCTGGGTGCGGTGGAGCGCGCCGGGAGCCGAGTGGACCGGCGCCGGGGTGCGGCTCAACGCCGTCGCCCCGGGCGCCGTGCTGACGCCGCTGCTCCAGGACGGGCTCGAGCATCCCGTCTTCGGCCCCGCGATCAGCAGCTTGCCGATCCCGACCGGCGCGTTCGGCGCGCCGGAGCAGATCGCCGGCGCCATCGCCTTTCTCCTCGGTCCCGATGCCGCGTTCTGCTGCGGCAGCGTGCTGTTCGTCGACGGCGGAACGGACGCGCTGCTGCGGCCGGATCGGCACTGAGCCGTGGACCGCTCCGACCGCCGCCTCCTCCGGCTCCTCGGGCTCTCGATCTTCTTCGAGGGCTACGGGCGGTCGCTCATCGTCGTCACGCTCTCGTACGTCGGGCGCGACCTCGGCGCCGCGCCGGCGGAGCTCTCCTGGGCGCTCGCGTTCGTGAGTGTCGGGTCGCTCGGCGTGCTCGTCCTCGGGCCGATCGCGGATCGCTTCGGACGCCGCCGTCTGGTGCTGGCGAGCGTCGGGCTCCTGGCGCTCTTCGGTGCCGGCACGGCGATGGCCCGCACGCTCGCCGCGCTCGTCGTGTGGCAGGCGGCAGCGCGGATGTTCCAGGAGGGCGCGCTCTTCACGTCGGCGGTCATCGCGGCCGAGGAGATGCCCGCGGCGCACCGCGGAACCGCGCAGGGCCTTCTCGGGACGGTGAA
>QHVD01000287.1:0-1284 GCA_003222235.1 Gemmatimonadota bacterium
CCCACGTTCTGGACGGTGAAGCTCGCGGTGTAGTTAGTCCCGTTGCTCGGCAGGTTGCTCGTGGTCGTCGCGTGGGGCGCGACCGAGGTGCCGTACCCCAGCACCGTGACGGTCAGCCGCCCGTTGGCGCTGGTGCTCGGGGACGCCACGGAGCGCGCCGTGAACAACAGCGTGTCTCTCGGGCTCCCGGCCCCGCTGCCGATGGAGTAATGCACCGTGACGGTGGCCGTGGCGCTCGCCGCCAGATTCGAGAGCCGGGCGCTGTCGGGGTTCGCGCCCTGGGTCACGCCGGTCCCGGTGATCGAGGTGATCGTGAGCGCCGTGCCGGGGCGCGCGCTCGTGAGCAGGTCGTAGCTGTCGCTCACGTTGCTCAAGTTCTGGACGGTGAAGCTCTCGGTGTAGTTGGTGCCCGCCGGGTGGCTCACCGTGTCGGCGTACGGCGCGACCGAGATGCCGTACGTCGGGAGGCCCTCGTTCAGCAGCGCCTCGTCGAAATGGAACGAGGCGTTGCTCGACGCGCTGAACGTCGCCGCCACGACCGCGCCAAAGATCTGGCCGCCGCTGCCGCCCACCCTGACCAGGTGGTTCGGAGCGTACAGCGAGAAATAGCCGGTGCTCCCGCCGCTCAAGTCCCACTTCGTAGGGCTAGCCGGAGAGCCGCACGCCCAGAAGCCGAGTCGCGTGGGCAAGCCGGAGGTATTGCCGACCCCGCCGCCGCCGATATTCAACCCGTCGGCGAGGAAGATGTCCACCTTCTTACCGCTCGGGTTGTTGAAGCTGAGCGTGGAGCCACCGGTCAGGCTGATCGAGTGGAAGTAATACTGACTGGGCGGGACATTGAGCGTGTACGTGTTGCCTCCGCCCACGACCAGATCACCGCTCCCGGCGTTGTATGAGACGCCACTCGGCAAGGGTGTGGGCAGGATCGAGTATCCGCCCGTGGGACAAGGGAGGATCGGCATGCTCGGGAAGGGCGGGGCGTTCTGGGTCTTCGTGCCCGTCACCGTGCCGCCCGAGATCGTGCCCACCGCCGTGGCGTCGCCGTGCACGACCGTACCGCTGAGCGAGATGCTGGCGTTCGTGGCTATGTCGCCGTTGCTACCCGCCGTCGCCGCGTTGTACGGTCCCAAGTCGGAGTTGTAGCTGTCCGTGATCCCGTTGCCTATGGTGATGCCGCTCTGCGCGAAGATCGGCGCGTTGAAGGGCAACCCGTTCCACTGGGCGGCGGCCGGGGACACGAAGGCCCCCAGGCCGAGAAGGGCCAGGAGGAACAAAGGGACGCTA
>QHVD01000287.1:1304-5768 GCA_003222235.1 Gemmatimonadota bacterium
CACCTCGCCGAGAATCGTGCCGGAACCCTCGCCCTGAGGATCCGATGGACGTCATCAGTCTTAGCGCCGGGCGGAAGCAAGCGCCGTGCCCACCGACACCGAACACATGTCAATCAATCGCAATGAGTTACCCGGAGCCACCGTGGTGGCGCGACTGCAGTCTGCCATACTCGGTTACCGTCGCAGTAACCGAATAGGTGTTAGCCGACGTGAAGGCGCTGGCCAAGAGCGTCCTGACGGTCGCCGGTGCGCTGGCGACTGGCCTTAGAACATATCAGCCCAGGCCCGCCGCCTGACGGGCTGCGCAAGATTGCCGAGCCCCACAGCCGCCATCACCGTGCTCAGCGCGCAACTCGAGTACTGAACGGCAGTGCTCCCGCTCATCACGTCGTTGTTGACGCTGGAGTCCTTCACGAACATGGCGCCGAACAGCTTGATGCCACCGCCGCTGGTCGTAAACGAGCCCCTGACGATGATCAGGCCCTTGAATTCAGTACCGCCTGACGCGACGAAGTCGCCGTCGACCAGCATGATTCCCTGCCCGCGGCCGCCGGAGAACTGGAACTTGCCTTTCGCCCAGATGACCGGGAAGTAATTGTAGCAGGACGGCTGGACGGCGGGATTGCCCGTCCACGGCGGGCTGCGCTCGGGCTCGCCCCAGTTGGGCGCGCTGGTCCCCTTCTTACTCGTGTCGCAGGTGCCGTCCACGAGTATCGCCGGTTGGACGTTGCTGGCGTTGGCGTTGGCCGCGTAGATGATGTTCGCCATCGACGTGAGCTGCGTGTAGGTGATCCCGCCGAACTGCGAGTAGGTCGCCGTGTCGTTGGCGATCGGAGTCTCGAGTATCGGCGGGTTCCCCACGTTCACCCCCGACGAGCTGTGCACGAAGTCCGAGGAGTTGGTGTCGCCTCCGGGCCGGTCGGGCCGCACCCGGCCCAACCAGGCGGGGTCGAGTCCACGCCCGACACGTACGCGCTACCCGACTGCGTCAGAGTGTGTGTGAGACGTTGCGTCACCGCCCCCAGCACGTTGAGGGTCGGGGTGTTCAGCCGGACGATTATTCCGGTGCGCCGCCGCCCCTGTGTCTGGACCCCGGAGCCGACGGCGCCCGACGAGACCATCCAGAAGGTGCTGTTGTTCAGCCTGGTGAGGCGCACGGTGTCGGTCCCTCCTCCCGGCAGGCTCGGGGTCTGGATCGTGACGTCCCCGGGGTGCATCGCGGCCACCCAGCTCGTGTTCCAATTCCGCACGACGTCGTTCTGCCCGTACTCGGCGGCGGCCAGCGCCCGCTCCTGGAACAGCATGTTGCGGCCGATGCGGTAGTCCGACAGCGAGGTGGCGAAGACCCCCAGGATCAGGGCTCCGACCAGCACGACCACGAGCAGTGCCGTCACCAGGGCGACCCCGCGCTCCTCCGACCGGTGCGTCACGGGCATGATGTCTCCTCCCGAAAGGCTCATTGCTGGTTCCGCAGGCCGACGTCCATGACCAGGGAGTCGTTGTAGGTCCCTTCGGGCATGCCGCTGACGTTGACCTGCTGCGCCTGCCCCCGCACGCTGATCCGGACCCGTGCCACCCTGGCGCCGTTCGCCGTCGACGCGGTGAGCGCGGTGCCGGTGGAGTCGTAGTACGAGAATAACAGCCCGCTCGTCCCGGGCGCCGCGCTCGAATACGGCCGGTACGGCCCGGCGAGCGGCTGGAGCGCGTTACACGCGGGTGACCGCCCGGCCAGGCAGTCGAACCAGCCGAGGTACCAGCTGCCGTCTGTCGCCTGGTACAGCTCGTAGTGCGCGCGCCGGAAGAAGCGCATCGGGGCCCCGGTGAGGACCGTTGCCGGCAGCGCCCTGGCTGCCGCCACGGTGATGCGGTAGCTCGCTCGCCCGCTGCTCGAGTCGTTCGCCTGTACGAAGCCGCTCGACGTCGGGCAACCGCTTGCGCCCGTGACCGGCGTAATGGAGCTGATGCTCAACGCCTTCCACGAGTCGTCATTGGGGCCAACGTTGGTGCTGTCGTCGAAGACGAAGAACGAGTCGCCTGCGACGGGCGCGGTGGACCAGACCGTCAGCGTGTTCCCGTTCCCGAGCTGCAGCGGTGGGATCAAGAACTGGGTGGCCGACGTGATCTGGCAGATGATCGCGCTCCCCGTCACCGCCCGGAACTCGACCGACTTGTCGCTGATCGCGTAGAAGTCGCCGTCCAGCGGCGAGACGCCGCGCAGGTCCGTGGTGATCGCCCCGATCGCCTGGCGGAGCTGCTCGCGCACCCCGCTGATCTGGCCCGCGCTGCGGTAGAACTGCTGCTGGCGTACCAGCACGGTCATGGTCGCGCCGACCACGAGCCCGAGCAGCGCGACCACGAGCATCAGCTCGGCGAGTGTGAAACCGCTCGCGCGCTTCATGGGCACAGCCGCTGGCTGCTGTACACCTTGACCGTCGCGCCTCGACTCGTCCGGTACGTGACGCTGTCCGTCAGGAGCCGGTACCGCGCGGCGTTGTTGGCGCTCGTAGGGGTCGTCACGGTCCACTTTTCTGCGATTCCCCGCGTGCTGGCGCTCCCTCCCGCGAGCCCAGACGTGGTGCAGCCGAAGGCCCGCAGCTGCTCGAAGCGCGACTGCGCCATGGTCGCCGCGAGCGTCTGCTCTCGAGCGCCGCCCATCGTGCGCACCACGATCGAGGACGTGGCGCCGAGGCTCAGGATACCCACGGTGAAGAGCATCAGGCTCAGCATCAGCTCGATGAGCGTGAAGCCTCGCTGCTCACGGCGTACGCGGCTGGTCATGAAACACATCCCCCTTGGAGAATGGCGCCGAGCGCCGAGATGCAGATCGACTTTGTGACGCCGGCCTTCGACACCGTGATCGTCTGCGATCCCGGCAGCCCCACGGCGATGCCACGGCCGTTGAACACGATGGAGTCGCCGCTCGCCGTCATCGCGACGCTATAGACGGAATCGAGCTTCACCACCGGACGATAGGAGACCTGCGCGCCATTCGAGTCGGCGGTCACCCATACCTGTTGGTTGGCGCTGTGGAAGACCGCGGTCAGGCCCTTCTGGAGCGACACCGCCCGGGCGGTGGTGACGTACGCCAGGGCCACGTACCGGGCCTCGCGCACCGTCTCCGCCGAGTAGGCGCTGTGCACCTTCGGGAAGATCGCCCCCAGGATGATGACGACCAGCAGCGCGACGGTGAGCAGCTCCACGAGCGTGAAGCCCGCCTCGCTACGGATGCGGCTCTTTGAAAAGGCTGTCGGCAGCTCCACGCGTATCTCCTCCAAGTTAGGCTCCAGACCATGCCGACTCCGTGCCATGCGCGTCGGCGCGCCATCATTCGATGGCTCATATACTTAGGTGCTTCGGTCTAGGGCCTACAGAACCGCGGTGGCGCGATTCGCCCGATGTGCCGCCGATTTCAACACCGGCTGCGGACGCAACTCACCGAATCTGCGCGACGAAATGGAGCGTGCCCGCGTTGTCGGGGGCGGTGTAGCTCAACGGGTTCTGCAATTGCCAGCGGATCCGGTTCACGCACCGGTCGTAGCCCGCCGGCGCGCTGCACGCCGCGCTCGCCGGCACGTACGTCCACGTGGTGTCACCCACCTTCGCGTACTGCACCAGCGCCGTGACGCCCGCCGGGAGCGTGGTCGTGACACTCCCCACCTTGAACTGCACGGCCGCGGCCAGCGTGTCCACGAGCGCCACCCCCGACGCATTGCTGCTGCCGCCGTTGGTGACGCTGAGCGTGTAGCTCAGCACGGTGCCCGGCGCCAGGCTGCCGTTCGGACTCACCGCCTTGCCCATGGTCAGGCTGGGCCGCACCACTGTGAGCACGAGCTTCCCGGAGTCGCTCGACGCCGGGGTGGTCACCGAGCGTGCCGTGAAGACCAGCGTGTCGATCGTCCCCGCGGCGACGTTGCCGACGGCATAGGTCACCGTGACCGCGGCGGAGGCGTTCCCCGCCAGGCTCGCGAGGCGCGCGCTGTCGGGGTTCGCGCCCTGGGTCACGCCGGTCCCGGTGATCGAGGTGATCGTGAGCGCCGTGCCGGGGCGCGCGCTCGTGAGCAGGTCGTAGCTGTCGCTCACGTTGCTCAAGTTCTGGACGGTGAAGCTCTCGGTGTAGTTGGTGCCCGCCGGGTGGCTCACCGTGTCGGCGTACGGCGCGACCGAGATGCCGTACGTCGGGAGGCCCTCGTTCAGCAGCGCCTCGTCGAAATGGAACGAGGCGTTGCTCGACGCGCTGAACGTCGCCGCCACGACCGCGCCAAAGATCTGGCCGCCGCTGCCGACGTTGTAGTGCACCGTGACGGTGACCGTGGCATTCGCGGCCACGTTGGCGAGCCGGGCGCTGTCGGGGTTCGAGCCCTGGGTCAGGCCGCTCCCGGTGATCGATGTGGTCGTGAGCGCGGTGCCGGGGAGCTTGCTCGTGAGCAGGTCGTAGCTGTCGGTGGTGTTACCGACGTTCTGGAC
>QHVD01000288.1 GCA_003222235.1 Gemmatimonadota bacterium
GGAAGAGCGCGCGGGCCTCGCCGTCCCAACTCCATCCCAGGTTGCGCGCCAGCCCCGCCAGGCCGGCGATTCGCTCGGGCAGGTTGCGCTGCTCGGTCCGGGACTCGCTCATAGGACCTGCAAAGTAAGGGGGGGCGTGGCAGAGCGGCCAGCGGGCGACGCCGCCTTATCTTTGGGCCATGCCCGAGCCGGCGTCCGACGCTCCACCGTCGGTCTTGATCTCCGAAGCCGCAATCGGTCGGCGAGTGGAGGAGCTCGCCCGTCAGATTTCCCGGGACTATGCTGGCGCGGGCGAGCTGGTCCTCATCGGCGTGCTGCGCGGGGCGTTCGTGTTTCTCGCAGACCTGTCGCGTCGCCTGACCGTGCCCTGCCGCGTGGACTTCGTCGCCCTGTCGAGCTACGGGCATGGCTCCACGTCGGGCGGCGCGGTGCGGCTCGTCATGGACCTGCGGTTGAACATCGCCGGCAACCACGTCCTCGTGGTGGAGGACATCGTCGACAGCGGTCACACGCTGGCCTACCTCGTCGCGATCCTGCAGGCCCGGCACCCCGCGTCCCTCAAGACGTGCGTCCTGACGCGCAAGGCAGGCCGGCTCGAGACGGACGTCGCCCTCGACTACGTCGGCTTCGACATCCCCGACCGTTGGGTGGTGGGGTACGGGCTGGATTACAGCGACCGGTTTCGCACGCTCCCCTACATCGGCGTGTTGTGACGCGCGATCAGCGCCTCGGCCGCGGCGAAGTCGTCGGGCGTGTCGATGTCCGTCAGCGCCGCGTGCGGCCAATCCACGAACGCCGCCTCCCCACGGTGGCGCTGGACCACCGTCTTGCCGCACCCTTCGCCCGTCCACGCGAGGAGCTCGCCGAACAGCGCCCGGCGAAACAGCAGGGGCGGCGCCGTGACCTCTCCGTAGCGGGACACGACGAGGGGCGCGTCGCTGCCGCGGGCGGTGGCGACGACCGCAGCGAGCATCGGCTCCGTGACGAGCACCATGTCGGCGGGATCCGCTCCAGCCCTCTGTGGAGCGAGCCACTGGTCGGGCCCGTGAAGTCGGGGTTGAGCGCCAGGTCGCAGGGTAGATCGGCCAGCTCGGCGCGCACCCGCTCGGCCTCGGCTCCGAGGACGACGACCACGGGCGCTAGACCCGCGCCCGCCGCCCGCCGGGCCGCCCGATGCACCAGCGACTCGCCCTCGAGACGCAGCAGCATCTTGTTGCGACCCGGCCCCATCCGGCGCGACGCCCCGGCGGCGAGGATCACCGCTGCGACCTCGAGTGGCTCAGTCGGCGGGGGCATGGATCGGTGCCTGCCGCTCGCGCAGCGACTTCGCCCGCCGCCCCGAACGCACGGCGAGGATCTCCGCGATGACGGAGAGCGCTACCTGCTCCGCTCCGTCGGTCCCGATGTCGAGCCCTACGGGCCCGTACACGCGGGACTCAGCCACGGGGTCCTCGGCGCCCAGGTTGCGCAGGATGCGCTCCGTGCGCTGGCGCGGGCCCAGCATCCCGATGTACGAGACGGGTGTCGGGAGCAGCGCTCGCAAGTAGCCCTGGTCGTCCGCGAAGTTGTGCGTCATGACGACGGCGTAGCACGCCGCGTCCAGGGGCAGGACTTCGGCGAGCTGGTCGCCGGCGCTCTCCACGAGCAGCGCCGCCGCCGGGAAGCGGTCGTGGGTGAGATAGCCGGGCCTGCGGTCCGCCAGGACGACGCGAAACCCCACGTCCGCGGCAAAGCGCACGAGCGGCCGGGCGTCGTCACCCGCACCGCACACGACGAGCTGCGGCGGCGGGACGAACAGATCGAGGAACACCGTGCGGCCGCCGACCTCGTGGACACCAGACTGCTCCGTTCCGAGCAACTCGCGCGCCCGCGCCGCGGCGGCCGCATCGAGGTCTCCCGACCCCAGGTCGCCCACGGCGCCGTCGGGAGTGACGATCAGCCGTTTCCCATGTCCCGTTTCCCGTTTCCCGTCGATAAGGGTGCAGACGGCGAAGGCGCGCCGCTCGTTGAGCAGCTCCCTCTCCCGTGGCCGCGCCTCGAGCGCGGGCTCGACGAGCACGTCCACTTGCCCCTCGCACCCCACGCCCAGGTCCCAGGCTGCGATCTCGTCCGCGCTCGAGCAGTAACTGCGCAGCTCGGGTCGTCCCGTCCGGATCACCTGCAGCGCCACCTCCCGCACGTCCTGCTCCAGGCAGCCGCCGCTCACGTTGCCGGTCGTGCCACCGTCCTCCGCGACGAGCAGCTTCGCTCCTTCGTGGCGGTACGCCGAGCCCCGCACCCGCACGACGGTGGCGAGCGCGGCGCGTGTGCCCTCACGCCGGAGCTCGGCGAGGCGGTCGAGCACCTCCCGCGTCTCGAGCCACTGCTTCACGGACGCACCCTCCGCCTCCCCGCGTAGGTGATCGCGACCAGGCGCGACGCCAGCTGCTCGAGCGACGCCACGCTCGCGCAGGGCATGAAGTCGTCCACGTGCGGCAGGGCGGCGACGAGCCCCTGTGTCGCGGGCTCGAACCCGGGCCGGCCCGCGAGCGGGTCGAGCCAGAGCAGGCGATGACACGAGCGCTGCAGCGTCGCCATCTCGCGTGCCAATCGCGCCGGGTCGTCCCGTTCCCAACCGTCGGACACGAGCAACACGATCGCGCCGCTGCGAACCGTGCGGCGCACCCAGCGCCGGTTGAGCTCGCGCACGCATGCGCCGATCCGCGTCCCGCCGCTCCAGTCCACCACGCTGCGGCCGACCCGCCGCAGCGCCACGTCCGGGTCGCGCACTCGCAGCTCGCGGGTGATGCGGGTCAACCGGGTCCCGAAGACGAACACCTCGACCGGAGCCCCCGATCGCGCGAGCGCGTGCGCGAAGCGCAGCAGCAGCCGGCTGTAGCGCTCCATCGAGCCGCTGATGTCGCAGACCAGCGCGATGGGGCGTGGACGCGCGGTACGGCGCAGCCAGCGCCAGTCGAGCGGCTCCCCTCCGGTGCCGAGCGAGCGGCGCAGCATCGCCCGCGCGGCGAGCCGCTCGCCGCTTCGGCTCACCTGGCGCCGCCGAGAGGGCCGCAGCGGGAGCTTGGGGGAGAGCGCCGCCAGCATCGCCGCCGCATCGCGCGCTTCGTCGGGCGTGAGATCGGCGAAGTCCGCCGTGCGCAGGCGCTCCTCGGGGCTCGCGCCCATTCGGGCGGTCCGCTCGACCACGCCGGTCACGTCCGCACCACCCCGTGGCTCCGCCCCGAAGCCGATGTCCGCCCGCGGACCCCGCTGCTGGCGGATGCGCGGCAGCGCCTCGGATGCGCCGCCCGCTACGGTGCTGCGGCGCCAGAAGAGGTCGAACGCCGCGTCGTAGGTCGCCCGCTCCTCGCGGCGCCGAACGAAGACCGCCCGCCCCGCCGCCTTGACATCCCCGCGCCGCTCCACCCCCAGCAGCGCCAGCACCTGCGCGAAGCGGCGCGTCTGGTCGGCGTCGGCGCTCAGTCCTGCGCGCCGCAGCACGCGCCCGAACAGCACGACGTTGGCCGCGAGCGCGTCGCCCTTCACCTCGAGCCCGCCCGTCATGTCTTGGCGTCGTGGCGTCATGGCGTCTTGGCGTCGCCTTTCAGTCCCGGCGTCGTGGCGTCGCCTTTCGACCCCGCCCTGGTCTCTTCCAGCAGCCGCGCCGCCCCACCGCCGCGCATCGCGCTCACGTCCTCCTGGTACTTGAGCAGCGCGCCGAGCGTGCGCTCGATCTGCTCCGCCTCGAGCCGCTCAGCGCCCAGCGCGGCGAGGGCCGCCGCCCAGTCGATCGTCTCGGCGATCCCCGGGACCTTCGTGAGGTCCGCCGAGCGCAGCCGCTGTACGAACCCCACCACCTCGCGGGCGAGCGTCTCGGACAGCTCCGGCATGCGGCGCGTCAAGATCGCGAGCTCCCGTTCGGCCGTCGGGTAGTCGATCCAGTGGTACAGGCAGCGACGCTTGAGCGCGTCGTGGACCTCGCGTGTGCGGTTGCTCGTGATGATGACGCGCGGCGGCCGCTCGGCCTTGATGGTGCCGATCTCGGGGATCGTGATGGCAAAGTCGGCCAGCACCTCGAGCAGGTACGCCTCGAACTCCTCGTCCGCACGGTCGATCTCGTCGATCAGCAGCACCGGGGGCTCGCGGCGGGAGTTCCCCAGCGCCCTGAGCAGCGGGCGCCGGATCAGAAACGCCTCGCTGAAGATGTCGCGCGTGGCCGCGGACTTCGCCTCGCCCCGCGCCTCGAGCAGGCGGATCTCCAGCATCTGGCGCGGATAGTCCCATTCGTAGACGGCCGTGTTGACGTCGAGCCCCTCGTAGCACTGCAGCCGGATCAGCTCCG
>QHVD01000025.1 GCA_003222235.1 Gemmatimonadota bacterium
GCCGCGGTGATCGTCGCTATAGATGCGTCCGTGACCGTGATCGGGCTGATCGTGGCCGGCGCCTGTCCGACAACGAAGCTCTGGTTCGCGGCCGACGCGATCGTGGGCGCGACAATCTGGATCGTGCGGCTGTCGCTCGCGTTCGTGGCGCCGGCCGCCCCCGTGACGACGAGCTGCAGGTAGTCCGCCGCTGAGGGTGCGGTGAAGCTCATGTACTGCAACCCGGATACGACGATCCGGTCACCCCCCGCGAAGTTCGTCGTCACGTCGAGGACCAGCGTCCTGCCGCCGTCGGCGTAGCTCACCGTGTTGGAGACCTTGCTGTTCCCGCTGCCCGTGATCGAGGCGGCCGTGAGCGCGGTGTTCCACGTCATGTTGAGCGATGCGGGGATGCGGATGCGGATGTCGTTCGCCGCGGTGATGCTCGGTGCCGCCGCATCCGTGACCGTGATGGCGCTCATCGCCGTGGCGGCTTGGCCCACGAGGAAGAGCTGGTTCGCGGCCGACGCCATCGTGGGCTGCACGACCTGGACCGTGCGGCTATCGCGCGCCGCCGTGCCGCCGCCGGGTCCCGTGATCACGAGCTGCAGAGAGTCCGCCGCCGAGGGCGCCGTGAAGCTCTGGTACTGGAGCCCCGACACGACGACCTGCTGGCCGGCCCCGAAGTTGCCCGTCACGTTGAGGACGAGGGTCTTGCCCCCATCCTCGTAGCTCACCGTGGGCGACACCTTGCCCGCCGCGCTCCCCGTGAGCGTGGCCGTGGTGAGTGCGGTGTTCCAGCTCATGTTGAACGCCGCCGGGATGCGGATCCGAATGTCGTTCGCCGTGGTGATGGTCGGGGTCGCGGCATCCGTGACCGTGATCGCGGCCATCGCCGTGGGCGCCTGTGCGACCACGAAGACCTGGTTCGCGGCCGACGCGAGCGTCGGGGCGACGATCTGGATGGTGCGGCTGTCGCGCGCGGCCGTGCCGCCGCCGGGCCCCGAGACCACGAGCTGCAGGGAGTCCGCCGCCGAGGCCGCCGTGAAGCTGCCGTACTGCAGCCCCGAAACGACGATCTGGTCGTTGCCCGCGAAGCTGCTCGTGACGTTGAGGACGAGCGTCTTGCCTCCATCCTCGTAGCTCACCGCGGGCGAGACCTTGGCGGCCGCGCCCCCCGTGAGCGTGGCCGTGGTGAGGGCGGTGTTCCACGTCATGTTGAACGTGGCCGGGATCCGAATGCGGAGGTCCTGCGCGGCGGTGATGGTCGGGGTGGATGCGTCCGTGATCGTGATCGGGCTCATCGCAGCGGCCGCCTGTCCGGCCACGAAGAGCTGGCTCGCGGCCGACGCGATCGTGGGCTGCACGACCTGGATCGTGCGGCTGTCGCTGCTGGCGGTGCTCGCTCCAGGCCCGAACACCACGAGCTGCAGGTAGGCCGACCCCGAGGGTGCCGTGAAGCTCGTGTATTGGAGCCCGGACACGACGAGCTGGTCCGAGCCCGCGAGGTTGCTCGTCACGTTGAGGACGAGGGTCTTCCCCGCATCCTCGTAGCTCACCGTAGGCGAGACCTTGCCGGCCCCGCTCCCCGTGAGCGTGGCCGTGGTGAGCGCGGTGTTCCAGCTCATGTTAAACGTCGCTGGGATGCGGATACGGATGTCGTTCGCTGCGGTGATCGTGGCTGTCGCGCCCTCCGTGACCGTGATCGGGCTAATCGTAGTGGGTGCTTGTCCCACCACGAAGACCTGGTTCGCGGCGGACGCCATCGTCGGCGGCGGGACGACCTGGATCGTGCGGCTGTCGCCGGCGTTCGTGCCGCCCCCCGCCCCCGTGACCACGAGCTGCAGGTTGTCCGGTCCCGAGGCGGCGGTGAAGCTCATGTATTGGAGCCCCGAAACGACGATCTGATCGCTCGCCAAGAAGCTCGTCGTGACGTTCAGGACCAGCGTCTTGCCCCCATCCTCGTAGCTCACCGTGGGCGAGACCTTGGCGGCCGCGCCCCCCGCGAGTGTGGCCGTGGTGAGCGCGGTGTTCCAGGTCATGCTGAGCGTCGCGGGAATGCGGATGCGGATGTCCAGCGCCGCGGTGATGGTCGGTGCGCCCGCGTCCGCGACCGTGATGGCGCTCATCGCCGTGGCAGGCTGTCCCACGAGGAAGAGCTGGTTCGCGGCCGACGCGATCGTCGGCTGCGCGATCTGCATCGTGCGGCTGTCCCTGGCGACCGTGCTCCCTCCAGGCCCCGTGACCACGAGCTGCAGGTAGTCCGCCGCCGAGGGCGCCGTGAAGCTCGTGTATTGCAGCCCGGACACGACCAGCTGGTCGGCGCCCGCGAAGTTGGTCGTCACGTTGAGGACGAGCGTCTTGCCTCCATCCTCGTAGCTCACCGTGGGCGAGACCTTGCTCGCCGCGGTACCCGTGAGCGTGGCCGTGGTGAGCGCCGTGTTCCAGCTCATGTTGAACGTGGCCGGGATGCGGATCCGGAGGTCGTTCGCCGCGGTGATGCCGGGCGCCGCGGCATCCGTGACCGTGATCGCGGCTATCGCCGTGGCCGCCTGCCCGACCACGAAGACCTGGCTCGCGGCCGACGCGATCGTGGGTTGCACGATCTGGATCGTGCGGCTGTCGCTCGCGTTGGTGGCGCCGCCGGGCCCCGTGACGACCAGTTGCAGGTAGTCCGCCGCCGAGGGCGCCGTGAAGCTCTGGAACTGGAGCCCCGAAACCACGATCTGGTCGTTCCCCGCGAAATCGCCGGTGACATCGAGGACGAGGGTCTTGCCCCCGTCCTCATAGCTCACCGTGGGCGAGATCTTGCCCGCCGCGCTCCCCCCGAGCGTGGGCGTGGTCAGCCCCGAGTTCCAGGTCATGTTGAGCGACGCGGGGATCCGGATGCGAATGTCCTTGGTCGAGGTGATGCCCGGCGTGGCGGCATCCGTGACCGTGATCGCGGCTATAGCCGTCGGCGCCTGGCCGACGGCGAAGACCTGGTTCGCGGCGGACGCGAGCGTGGGCTGCACGATCTGGAGCGTACGGCTGTCGCTCGCGGCCGTGCTCCCTCCGGGTCCGAAGATCACGAGCTGGAGGTAGTCCGACCCCGAGGGGGCCGTGAAGCTCTGGTACTGGAGCCCCGACACGACGATCTGGTCGCCCCCAGCGAAGTCGCTGGTCACGTTGAGGACGAGCGTCTTGCCGGCATCTGCGTAACTCACCGTGGGCGAGACCTTGCCCGCCCCGCTCCCCGTGATCGTGGCCGTCGTGAGTGCGGTGTTCCAGGTCATGGTCAACGTGGCGGGGATCCGGATACGGAGGTCGTTCGCCGCCGTGATGGTCGGGGTCGCATCGTCGGTGACCGTGATCGGGCTCACGCCCGTGGGCGCTTGCCCGACGACGAAGACCTGGTTCGCGGCCGACGCCAGCGTCGGTGGCGTCACGATCTGGATCGTGCGGCTGTCGCTGGCGTTCGTGGCGCCTGCGGCGCCGGTGACCACGAGCTGCAGGTAGTCGCCGGCCGATGGTGCGGTGAAGCTCGCGAACTGCAGCCCCGAAACGACGAGCTGGTCGCTGGTCGCGAAGTTCGTCGTCACGTTGAGGACGAGCGTCTTGCCCCCATCCTCGTAGCTCACCGTGCTCGAGACCTTGGCCGCTGCACTCCCCGTGACGGTGGCCGTGGTGACTGCGGTGTTCCAGGTCATGTTGGACGTGGCCGGCACACGGATGCGGATGTCGTTCGCCGCGGTGATCGTGGCTGTCGCGGCATCGGTGACCGTGATCGGGCTTACGCCCGTGGGCGCTTGCCCGACGGTGAATACCTGGTTCGCGGCCGACGCCATCGCCGGCACCACGACCTGGATCGTGCGGCTATCGGTGGTGGCGGTGGCGCCCCCCCCCCCTGACCCGGAGACCACGAGCTCCAGGTTGTCCGCCGCCGAGGGCGCCGTGAAGCTCATGTATTGCAGCCCGGACACGACGAGCTGGTCGTTCCCCGCGAAGTCGGTGGTCACGTCGAGGACGAGCGTCTTCCCCCCATCCTCGTAGCTCACCGTGGGCGCGACCTTGCTCGCCCCGGTCCCCGTGAGCGTGGCCGTGGTCAGCGCGGTGTTCCAAGTCATGTTGAACGTGGCCGGGATCCGGATGCGGAGGTCGCCGGCGGCAGTGACGGTCGGCGTCGCAGCGTCCGTGACCGTGATCGCGGCTGTAGCCGTGGGAGGTTGCGCGACCACGAAGCTCTGGTTCACAGCCGACGCCATCGTCGGCGCCACGATCTGGATCGAGCGGCTATCGCTGGCGTTGGTGACGCTCCCGGCCCCGGTGACGACGAGCTGCAGGTAGTCCGCCGCCGAGGGGGCCGTGAAGTTCTGGTACTGGAGCCCATCTACGACGATCTGGTCGCCCGCTGCGAAATCGATCGCCACGTCGAGAACCAGGGTCTTGCCCCCATCCTCGTAGCTCACAATCGGCAAGACCTTGCCCGCCGCGACCCCCGTGATCGTGGCGGTGCTGAGCGCCGTGTTCCAGGTCATGTTGACCGAGGCGGGGATGCGGATGCGGAGGTCCTTCGCCGCGGTGATGGTGGATACGGCGGTCTCCGTGACCGTGATCGCGCTGATCGCCGCAGGCACCTGCCCGACGGTGAAGACCTGGTTCGCCGCCGACGCCATCGTCGGCGCCAGGATCTGGATCGTGCGGCTATCGCTGGCGGCGGTGGCTCCGCCGACTCCGGCCAGCACGAGCTGCAGGCGGTCCGGCCCCGAGGCCGTCGCGAAGCTCGTGTACTGCAGCCCGGACACGATGATCTGGTTGCCCCCCGAAAAGTCGGTCGTCACGTCGAGGACGAGCGTCTTGCCCCCATCCTCGTAGGTCACCGTGGTCGAGACCTTGCTCGCGGCCGTACCCGTGATGGTGGCCGTAGTGAGCGCGGTGTTCCAGGTCATGTTGAACGTGGCGGGGATGCGGACGCGGATGTCCTTCCCCTTCTTGATGGTCGCCGTGGCGGCGTCCGTGACGGTGATCGCGCTGATCGCGGTGGGCGGCTGCCCTGCGCCGAAAGTCTGGTTCGAGCCTGAAGCAATAGTCTGCGCGGCGGCGGGTGATGCCGCTGCCAGGACGCAGAGGGAGACCAGGAGAAGAGCGCTGGGCAGTCGGAGTTGGATATTCATGGTGTGTTCGGCACGGGCAAGGGGCGTGCCGAAACAATTGCAGCGAATGAGATGCAATTGTGTAGCGAGTCAGTCGATTGCGGCCCCGGTCGCGGGTCGGGCCGTCACCGGTTGGGAACGCGGATGGGAACGCGGGAGGTAACGCGGCAACTTGAACTTCAGCCGCGGGGAGGGGCGCGAGTGAACTCGCGGCTCGGCCTCTGGCCGGTAAACCGGCCGGTGCGACTCATCACCCGCTTCAGCGGGGAGCGGCCGAGCCGCGGCTTCAGCCGCGAACCCAGCGCGGACGGTCCGGCTATCCCCTGATCATGCCGGCCCGTCGCCGTCGGCGCTGGTCTCGAGCAGCCCGTACTTCTTGCGCTTCTCCCACAGGTTCTTGCGCGAGATCCCGAGAATCTCCGCGGCCCGCTGAACGTTGCCGTCCACTTCGCTGAGAGTGGCGCGGATGTACTCCCGCTCGGCCTCGACCAGCGTCAGCCCCTTGGGGACCTGGATCGCGTCGTCGCGTGGCTCGGTCCCCCCTGTCCCCGCGGCCCCGCCTCGTGTCACGCGCTCGAGGCGCCCGAGTGTGGGCAGGTCGGAGCGTTGCAGCGTGGGCGCGTCGCTGAAGATCATGGCCCGCTCGATCACGTTGCGCAGCTCCCGCACGTTGCCCGGCCACTGCCAGCCCTCGAGAGCCTCGAGCGCCGCCCCGTCGATGGACTCGACCCGTTTCTTGAATTCGCGGTTAAACGTCTCACGGAAGTGATTGGCGAAGCGCGGGAGATCACCCTTGATCTCGCGGAGCGGAGGCAGCGTGGTTGCGGCCACGGTGATGCGGTAGTACAGGTCCGCCCTGAACCGGCCGGCCTGCACCACCTGCTCCAGGTCGCGGTTGGTCGCCGTGATGAGGCGCAGGCCCACCTCGATCTCGTCGGTGCCCCCCAGCCGGCGAAAGCGGCGGCTCTCCAGGAAATTGAGCAGCTTCGCCTGGAACTCCGCGCTGAGCTCGGCGATCTCATCGAGAAACAGCGTTCCGCCGTCCGCCACCTCGATCAGCCCGCGCTTGGCCTCCCGGGCGTCGGTGAAGGCCCCCTTCTTGTAGCCGAACAGCTCGGCCTCGAGCAGGTTGGCGGGCAGCGCGGAGCAGTTGATCTCCACGAACCGGCCCCGGGAGTGGGGGCTGGAGTAATGGATCGCGCGGGCCGCGAGATTCTTCCCGGTGCCGCTCTCGCCGAGGAGCAGGACCGTCGGGCGCGGTATGGCCGCCATGCGGCGCACGAAGGCTCGCACCTCCTCCACCTTGGGGTCCTCCCCGAGGAACGCCCGCACCGAGAACTGCTCCCCCCGAGCCTGCTCGAGGGACGCCCCTTCCGCGATGAGCGGGCGCTGCGCCAGAGCGCGCGCGAGGAGCGTGGTCAGCTCGTCGATGTTCACCGGCTTGGTGAGGTACTCGTTGGCGCCGGCCTTGAGCGCCTCGACGGCGGTGGTGATGTCGGCGTGGCCCGTGAGGACGAAGATGGGCACGTGGCGGTCGGCCGCCCGCACGCGCCGCGTGACCTCGACGCCGCTCGGCCCGGGCATCACCAGATCGGTGATCACGGCGTCGGGCGGCTCCTCGGAGAGGCGAGCCAGCAGCGCTTCCGAACGGTCGAAGGTGTCGATGCGGAACCGCCCCACCGGGCCCAGGTTGGCGGCCAGCAGCCGGGCGTAGGTCAGGTCGTCGTCGAGAATGTAGATTTTCGGGATCATCGGTTCGCTATTGGTCCGGCCTCCCCGCTAATATTGGGTAACATGCCCGCGCGCGGCCAGGACCCATGCTCGACCACTTCCGCGCCCTGATCATCGACGACGACCGGGATCTGTTGAAATTGATCCAGCGCACGCTCGAGTTCACGGCTGGGTGGGAGGTGCATACGGCGCCTTCCGGGGCCAGCGGGCTGGAGTTGGCGCGCCGCCTGGGGCTCAACGTGATCCTCGTGGACGTGATGATGCCCGAGATCGACGGGTACGAGGTGTGCCGGCGCCTCAAGGCGGACCCGGCCACGGCCGCCGTGCCGATCGTGCTGCTCACGGCCCGGCGAGACCTGGACGAGCATCGGGTCAAGGAGACGGGCGCCGCGGGTGTGCTGTTCAAGCCGTTCCAACCGGAGGACCTGGCGCGGCGGGTCCGCGAGCTCTGCCAATGACGATCGCCGATCCCCTGGCCGAGGTCAGGGCGGAATTCGCGGCGGGACTGGGCCGGCGGATCGAGACCATCCGGACGGCCCTCGGGCGGCTCGAGGGCGACTTCCGGATCGATGAGGCGGAGGTACTGTACCGCACGGCGCACTCGCTCAGCGGCACCGCCGCGAGCTTCGGGGCACAGGGGTTGGTGCAGCCCGCGAGCGATCTCGAGTCCCTGGCGCGCGGCTGGCTGGCGCGCGGGAAGTGCGCCCCGGAGGAATGGCAGGTCGCGGCGGCGACCGTGCCGAAGCTCGACGAGGCCGCCCGGGACTACCAGGCGACGGTGCGATCCGTCGGGCTCCGCTCCCCAGCCGCCCGCCTGGCGGTGGTGGGCGAGCTCGCCGCGCTCATCAACGCTGCCGTCGACCTCCGCGAGATCTTCCGGGGCGCGATCCTCAAGGTCGAGCGCGTCCTGGATTTTCGCCGGGCCAGCGTGGTGCTCCTCGATGACAGCGCCAGCCACTACTACCTCCACACGCTGTACGACAGAGCCCAGGGCGGGTTCGTGGCGGAGGAGGGGGTTTTCCCCGTGGCCAAGGGGACCACGGGCGAGGCGATCCGATCGGGCCGGCCGCTCCGCGTGGACACCCTGCCGGCCACCGACGGCATTCTGCTGCAGCAGGGGAAGCACGTCTCCGCCATGATCGTCCCGCTGCACGTCGGCGATCGCGTGATCGGCGCGCTGAACTTCGGGCACGAGGAGACCGGCCGCTATACCGATGAAGACCTCGAGTGGGCCGTCGTGCTGGGGCGGCAGATCGAGACCTCCCTGTACTACTCCAAGCTCCTGAGCACGATCGCCGAGCAGCGCGAAGCGCTGGCGCGGCAGCACGCGGCGGTGCAGGACCAGCGCAATCAGCTGGAAGCGCTGATCGACGCCAGCGACGCCGCGATCATGCTCGTCGGGCGTGACCGCCGGATCGCCTATGCGAACGCCGAGATGGCGAGACTCGTGGGCATCCCGCGTGAGGCAGTGCTGGGAGCGGGCGTGGACGGCATCCACCGGTTCCTCGCGGGCTCCTTCGTCGACCCCACCGGGGTCGCCGCCCAGGAGCAGGCGCTGACGCTGGACGTTCCCCTTCGGGACCGGGTCGAGCTCACGTTCCCGGAGCGCCGGGTGTGGCAGCGCGTGGTCGCCCCGGTGCGGCAGGGGGGCGGCGGCGGCCCGCTGCTGGGCCACATCGTGCTGTACCGCGACGTCACCCACGAAGTAGAGGCCGACCGCCTCAAGTCCGAGTTCGTGTCGGTGGTGAGCCACGAGCTGCGTACTCCGATGACGTCGGTGAAGGCCTCCCTGTCGCTGCTCCTGGCGGGCGCCGGCGGCGCGCTCGAGCCCTCGGCCCGCGAGCTGCTCGAGATCGCCCTCCGGAACGGCGACCGCCTCATCCGACTGGTGAACGATCTGCTCGACCTCTCGCGCCTGGAGGCCGGGCGCATGGAGCTACAGCTCGAGCCGGTGGCGCTCGGGGATGCGATCGAGTCCAGCGTCGAAACGGTGGCGGCGTTCGCGAACCAGCAGGGGGTCACGATCACCACGTCCCGGCCCGCCGGGGAGTTGAGCATCCACGGTGTGCGCGACCGGGTGGAGCAGGTGATCGTCAACCTCCTGTCGAATGCCATCAAGTTCTCCTCCCGCGGCGACCGCGTCGCGGTTCGGTGGTGGCGCGACGGCGACGACATCGTGACGGAGGTGGCGGACCAGGGCCCGGGAATCCCAGCCGACAAGCTACAGACGATCTTCGAGCCGTTCCGGCAGCTCGACAGCTCCAGCACCAGGGAGCACGGGGGGGCGGGCCTCGGACTGACGATCAGCCGGGGCATCGTCGAGGCGCTGGGGGGAAAGCTCTGGGCCGAGAGCGACCTGGGGGTGGGGTCGCGGTTCTTCGTGCGGCTACCGCCGGCGCTTGAGCCGCAGCCCTCCCCCCCCCCCGCCGCCCCCGCCCAGGCGGTCGTGGAGCGGCGGCGCGCGGCCACCGTGCTGATCGCACACAGCGATCCTGAGTGGCAGCACCTGGCTGAAACGTGGGCCGGCACCGACGGCTGGCGCCTCGTGCCCGCCGCTACCGGAGCAGCAGCATTGGCGCGGCTCCGTGAGGAGCGGGCCGATCTGCTCGTGCTCGCGCTCGAGCTGTCCGACATGCACGGCCTGGAGCTGCTGCAACGGTTGCAGCAGGACCCCCAGCTGTTCGACGTCCCCGCCGTGGTAGTGGCCGACGTCGACGTACCCACGGCCCTGGAGTACGGAGCCGAGGCGGCGAGGACGCCGGAAGGCGCCGCCGAGCGCGCCCGGCGCCTGCTCGCGGGCGCGCCCCGGGCAGGCGTGCTCCTCGTCGAAGACGATCCCTCGGCGCGCCCGGCGCTCGGCAGGGTGATCCGGCGCGCCGGCTACGCCTGCCTGACGGCCGACGATGCCCGCCAGGGGCTCGAGTTCGCGCGCGCCCGCAAGCCGGACCTCATCATCACGGACTACCAGATGCCCGGGATGAACGGCCTCAGCTTCCTCCGGGAGCTGCGCAACGATCCGACCCTGAAGGAGGTGCCCGCGATCGTGCTGACGGGCCACGTGACCTCGCGTCTCTCGCGCCAATTCGGCGGCTTGTCGGCGCGGCTCCTGGCGAAGCCGGTCGAGAGCACGGCGTTGCTCGCGGAGATCCGGCAGCTGATCTGAAGACGTCTACCGGAGCGCCGGCCGCATCAGCAGGCCCGTCGTCGAGACCCGTACCTCGTACTCGACCGGCCTCGTCGCCGCGACGAACGCCGCCGAGCCGTACTCCGCGTCCACGAGCGGCCGGAACAGCGGGAAGCGGCGCACGAGGGAGAAGAGGTCCAGCCGCCTCGCGCGGGCGAGCGTATACATCGTGTGCGGCTTGGTCCGTTCGTCCGCTATCGCGTTGTAGCGGCCGCCGACCCGGTCGAGCTCGTACGCCGTGTGCAGTCCGAGCAGGTTCGCGGCAGGGTGCCACTTGAGGATGTGAGCGTCAACATAGAAGGCGTCGCCCGCGAGCTCGTACATCGCGAGCCGCCGGTCGGGCAGGACGATGGTGGCCCGGAAGCGCTGCGGGCCGACCGGCTCGGTCTTGACGCTGGCCGCCAGCACTTCGAGAGTGAGCGCCCGGTACCCGTGGACCCCGATCGTGATCGTCGCGGCGAGCGCGGCAAGCGCCAGCAGCAGCAGGCCCAAAAGCGCGCGGACGCCGCCGCCGGCCCACCGCCCTCTGCGGACACTCGCCGATGCGGCGCGCAAGAACGCAGCGCCCACGAAGAGCAAGCAGACGCCGACGATGACCAGGGTGCTGGGCATGAATTGACGTACCTGCACGACAGACGATTCATGAATGATGCACTGTTGTGACAAACCCCCGCCAAGCTGGTAGAACCCCTACCCGAACGGGTAGGTGCGTAAGTCCTTGGCCAGGATAAGATTCCGCTTGCGGGCTCGACTTCCGACCGGCGCAGAGCTTGCAGTCTGAGGGCGGTCGCGGGATCACGCTGTCGATCAATCTGGTCACGATTGAAGTCGGAACGGCACTAATTCAGGGACGGGGTTGCCTTATGGAGACACAGGAGTTCATCGCCTCTCTCGAGCGGGAGTGGGCCACGGAAAGCCGGTGGAACGGGATCAAGCGACCGTACAGCGCCGCCGACGTGTACCGGCTGCGGGGGACGGTCCAGATCGAATACACACTCGCCAAGCGCGGAGCGACGCGGCTGTGGCAGCTGCTTCAGCAGGACGAGCCGATCACCGCGCTGTCGGCGATCACCGGGGCCCAGGCCGTGCAGTGCGTCAGGGCGGGGCTGAAGTCGATCTACTGCAGCGGCTGGCAGGTCGCCGGCGACATGAACACCGCGCAGCACACGTATCCCGACCAGAGCTTGTATCCGGCCGACAGCGTTCCTCACCTCGTGCGCCGCATCAATAATGCGTTGCTGCGCGCGGACCAGATCCACCACATGCAGGGCGACGACTCCACCGATTGGCTCGTGCCGATCGTGGCCGACGCCGAAGCCGGCTTCGGCGGGCTGCTGAACGCCTACGAGCTGATGCTCAACATGATCGCCGCAGGGGCGGCGGGGGTGCACTACGAGGACCAGCTCGCCTCGCTCAAGAAGTGCGGCCACCTGGGCGGCAAGGTGCTGGTGCCGACGAGCGAGTTCGTCACCAAGCTCGTGGCGGCGCGCCTCGCCGCCGACGTGGCGGGCGTGGACATCGTCCTCGTCGCGCGCACCGACGCCCTGGGGGCCACGATCCTCGCCAACGACATCGATCCCTACGACCGCCGCTTCATCATCGGCGAGCGCACCCACGAAGGCTTCATCCGCGTGAAGCCGGGGATCGACGCGGCGATTGCGCGGGGGCTCGCGTACGCGCCCTACGCCGACATGCTCTGGTGCGAGACGTCGAAGCCCGATCTCCAGGAAGCCGCGCGGTTCGCCGAGGCGATCCGCGCGAAGTACCCGAGCAAGCTGCTCGCGTACAACTGCTCGCCGTCCTTCAACTGGCGCAAGCACCTGAACGACGCCCAGCTGGTCACGTTCCAGCGCGAGCTCGGCGCGATGGGCTACAAGTTCCAGTTCGTCACGCTCTCCGCCTTCCACGCCCTGAACCACAGCATGTTCGTGCTGGCCAGGGATTACAAGGAAAGGGGGATGGCCGCTTACGCCGACCTCCAGGACCGCGAGTTCGCGGCCGAGACGGACGGTTACGAGGCGACGCGTCACCAGGAGTTCGTGGGCGTGGGCTACTTCGACGAGATCACCCAGATCGCGA
>QHVD01000289.1:0-5805 GCA_003222235.1 Gemmatimonadota bacterium
CCGCCCTACACCGGACCCACGGCGCAGGCGGTGATGGCCAAGCGGTTGACCGACCCGGTGCCGGGCGTGCGGCGGCTCCGGGCCCCCGTCCCCGCGGGCGTGGAGCAAGCTCTGCGGAAGGCGCTCGCCACCGAGCCGGTCGACCGGTTCGCGACGGCCGCGGCGTTCGCGGAGGCGCTCACCCAGTCTGCAGCGGTCCGCCGACGACCCCGGTCCATCGCGGTGCTGCCGTTCACCAACCTGAGCCCGGACCCGGAGAACGCGTACTTCGCCGACGGGATCACGGAGGACGTCATCGCCCAGCTGTCGAAGATCCGCGCCCTCAAGGTGATTTCGAGCACCTCCGTGATGCCGCTGAAGAAACGGGAGCAGAGCCTGCGGGAGATCGCGGCCCGGCTGGAGGTCTCGGCGGTGCTCGAGGGGAGCGTTAGGCGCGCCGGAGATCGGGTGCGTATCGTCGCCCAGCTCATCGACGCCGAGACCGACCGCCACCTCTGGGCCGAGACGTATGACCGGCAGCTCACCGATATCTTCGTGATCCAGAGCGACGTGGCGCTGCGGATAGCGGGGGCGCTCGAGGCCGAGCTGACCGCGGATGAGAGAACCCAGATCCGCAGGGGGCCCACCACCGATCTCCAGGCCTACCAGCTCTATCTCAAGGGGCGCCATTGCTTCTTCCGCTTCACCCAGGAGGGGATCCGCAAGGGCATCGAGTACTTCCAGCTGGCAGTCGTGAAGGACCCGAGCTACGCCCTCGCGCATACCGGACTGGGCATGGCGTACGCGGAGCTCGGGCTCGGGCATGGAGCCGGGGCGCTGAAGCCGGAGGAGGCCTATCAGCGGGCCCGAAAGGCGGTGACGAAGGCGCTCGAGCTCGACGGCGGGTTGGGGGAAGCGCATGGCCTGCTGGCGTTCCTCAAGTACGCCTGTGACTTCGATTGGACCGGCGCGGAGCTGGAGTTCAAGCGGGCGCTGGAGCTGAATCCCGGTAGCGGGGACATCTACGACCTCTACGGCCATATGCTCTCCGCCCTGGAGCGGTACGACGAGGCAGTGGAGGTGCTGACCCGCGCCCAACAGCTCGACCCACTGGCCCACCGGTCGGATCTGGCGACGGTCCTGCTTCGAGCCGGACGCTACGACGAGGCCTTGCGGGCCGCCGCTCCGGTGATCGAACTCGATCCCCACTACCCGATGGGCCACGCCACGCTCGGCTGGGCCTACTTGAAGAAGGGCATGTATCAGAAGGGACTGGCGGAGCTGGAGCAAGCGGTCGCTCTTTCGCCGGGGAACACACTGTTCCTGGCGCAGCTGGGTCAGGCCTGCGCCCTGGCGGGCCAGGTCGAACGGGCCCGCGACGTGCTGGGACAGCTGGAAGAGCAGGCGCGGCGGCGATACGTCTCACCCTACCACCTGGCCTACCTCTACACCGGCCTCGGCGAACGGGAGCTTGCGTTGGATGCGTTGGAGCGGGCCTATGAGCAGCGAGCCGGTGGCGTGTACGGCATCAAGGGCTCGTTCCTGTTCGTGCCCCTCCGCTCGCACCCCAGGTTCACGGGGCTCTTGAGGAAGATGAACCTGGCGTGAGAAGCTCGGGCCGCGCGATCGGCGTTGATCTTGTATCGCACCATGGCCCGTCGATGGGCGCGGCGCGGACCGGGTCGCTAATTCGACCGGATGGTGATGGGGACGATCGTGGTGCCCCAGTGCAGCCGCAGGACGGTCGAGTCGGGAGCGACGATCGGGAAGTAGAAGGCGAGCACTTCCATGTGAGCCCCCTGCTCCGCGGCGACGGTGATCCGCAGCGCGTCGAGCGCTTCGCCGGGATACTGCGTATGCCACACGTCCACGCCGCGGCTGAGGATCAGCGTACAGGCCTTGGGCGGCTCCTGGGGGATCGTCCAGAGCGTGTAGCGCCCCGCCGGGAGGGCGTGGCCCGCGATCGTGACATCGCGGCTGAAGGTGATCGTAGTGGCTGAGTCGGCACCGGGGTGCCAGATGTGTCCCCAACGGACCAGATCGCCGAACAGCCGGCGCCCTCGCGCCACGGGGCGGTTGTAGGAGACCGCGATGTCGGTGTAGCCGACACGCTGTGTGACGGAGCCATGCTGGCTCAGGGGAATACCTTGTGCCGATACCGCCCGGGCAACGAGAGCGACGAGGAGCAAGGCGCCCGGGTGCGCGACCCTCGAGGCGATCGCTGCGCCATGAACCGTGGTGCCGGCTATCATCCCTTGACGTACGATAGCTTCTCGGCGACCTGCCCGTCCCGCACGCGAAAGATGTCGACGCCCCGGACGTGGCCGCGTTTCCCCTCCTTGACCCAGGAATACACCCAACGCACGACGCAACGATCGCCGGCTGCGAATATCTCCTCGGTGTCGAAGTGGGCTTGCGGGGAGCGGGCAAAGAATTGCTCCCAGAAGGCCCTGACGCGACCCCGCCCCTCAAAGCGCTCACCGTCTGGCTGAGGTCGAGTATTCTCAAAGGCGCAGTCGTCGCTCATAAGCCCCATGACGGCATCGACGTCATGGCGGTTGAAGGCGTCGTTGAAGCGTTGCACCACCTCGACGACGCTGCCACGCTGGGAGTTCAGTGGACGCTCTGAGTTCATCGGGCCAGCCTCCGCGACGGGTTGGGCGTTGCGTCTAACCACCTGCCAGACCTCAGCCGGTGCTCACGGCGTAGAGGAAGCGTGCGTAGCCGATCTCGGCGGCGTTCTTCGTGAGCTCGACATTGACCCATGCGATGACGTCACCGAACGGCCGGTCCTGGAAAGGCCATCGTGTTCGCTGTGCCGATCGCAGCTCCTCGTCGGTGACCTGCTCGAGTACCACTCGCCACCGTCCCTGCAGCCGGCCGAGCCACTCGCGTACATCGTCGGCATTGCCGGGCCACAGCACGTTCTCGCGTGAGAGCGTCCCACGCCCGAATGAGTGGTCGAGCACCATGGACCACCAGAAGCCGAGGTGCCACGTCAGCCATGCGATGCTGGGCGGACCGACGTCATATCCCTCGTGATCCGGCCAATCGGCGCGCCACCTTCCATCAGGGACTTGATGCACGTGCAACCCCTTACGAGAAGGGAGCCACAGGCACTCCTTGGTTGTGAGTCCGTCGAGGTGGAAGCTAGTGAGCTTCGACGCCGTTTCGAACTGCCGGATCAAATAACCGCGAGCTTCGTCGGCCATAGACAGAGTGTTGTGAAAGGTTTCCGATCGGAGGCTACCAAGGCATGCGCAGCCATGGACGCAACGGCTCGCCTGTTGACCGCACCGTCCACCACTGATCGAGCTCGGCCGGCGTGGAGGCGACCTTGATGGGAAAGTCGTGGAAGATGTCCGGCACAGAGCTGTCCCCGGGTGGCCCTATTACTAGTCTGCGCGCAACCTAACGGTCAGCGCTTGTTAGGCGGCGCGCCGCAAGCGCTCGAGTGCCGAAGCGATCGCGTAGACGAAACCGGTGTTGATGGCCACTACACCAAGCACTATTGCAGCGAGTAGGAAGCCGTCGACCTGACGCCCCAGTGGCGTCTCCAGTACAAGCGTCCACAGCAGCGCCAGCACGAGCAACTCGCACGCGGCCAATCCTGGCAACGGCGACGGCACCCGCAATCACTGCCAGACCGACGTAGATCACCGCAGCGACGCGGCACCAGCGAGAGAGCGGACGGGTCATTGGCTTGCTTGGCGAACCAGATCAGCGCGCTCGGGGTCCTGTTCTTCCAGGCGCCGAAACGCGTCGTCGAGGGCCAGGATCTGGTCGAGATCCTGGTCGCCGGCCAGCTCCACCCCGGTCAGCTCGACGCGCACTCGCTTGCCCCCCCGCTTGACCCGGCCCCGCTTCCGAGCGTGTTCGATGAGGATGCGGCGCATGGCCTCGGCGGCTGCCCGGAAGAAGTGCTGCCGGTCGTTCCATGGCGGTTGCGTGCCCCCCAGGAGACGCAGGTATGCCTCATGCACCAGGGCCGTGGCTTGGAGCGTGTGATCGGGGCGTTCGTGGCGGAGCTGCGCTCGTGCCAGCGCGCGGAGTTCATCGTAGACCAACGGGAGAAGCCGCTCCATCGCGGCCTGGCGGCTCTCGCCCCGCATGCCAGCCAACATCTGGGTGACGCGGCGCGTCGAAGAGGGATTCATTCCTTAATCTACGCGCGCCGTCGCCTCGCTTCGTGCCGGATTTGGACAGCGCCATCCGGGCACCTAAATTCGATACGCTCCCACCAGCCCCGGGAAGGGCCATGTATCGGACTGTACAACTCGTGCTCGTCGGCTTCCTCGCGGTGCTGTTCGGAATGTCGGCTCTATCACGCCGTTTCCCACACATCGCGTGGCTTCAGCTTTTTCGTTATAACGCTCCGCGCCTGAGCGACGAACAACGGGCCAATCTCCGGCAGCGTGCGAATGTTCATGCGGGGATTGAGTTGATTCTCTTGGGCATCGTCGTGCCGATGGTGTACTTCGCCAGCACCGTCATCATGTTCAGCGAACCGACCGTTACCGGAACTACAATCTCGCTCACTAGCGCGCTGCTTCTCATTGGTCTCGGAACCGCGGCCATCTGGCGCAATCGGCGAAGGCGGCTGCCGGGTGCAGATCAAGGTAGCGATGCCGCCTTGTAACGGACCGCTTCACAGAGAGCTGCGGGCGACTCGCCCGCGAATCGCTGCTGGGATCTCTAGAACTGGTCGCACGTCGGCTCACCCTCGTTCCGGGCTTGCACTTTGGTACCGTCAGTCGTCGGTGGAGCCGCGAAATCGGTTATCGTGCCGACCCAGACGATGCAACTCTTCCCCCGATGGCCTCGGAGGCTTCCCCGCCCCCACCACGAACGGCCGCCGGCTTGAATGACCTCCAAGTAGATCGAATCCGCTTTCGCGCTCGCTGCGGGTTGGCGCGGTGGCGTGAATAAGCCCAACGCGGAAACGTCCGTCGTGTAGGTTCCGTGCTCGCTGTAGTATTTCTCCTGGCTGACGACGAGATTCCGCAGCCAATGCTTCAGCAGAGAATCAGCCTGGGCGCCCGGACGGGCGGCCAGGGCTCGTTGGGCGTCTACCGTCGGGGCGGTCGCGAGCAGCGCGGTCGCGGCAACGAGGGCAGGAAGTAGCTTCATCGAGCCTCCGAGCTGTGGTGAAAAGGCCGACGCCGATCTCACGACCCGCCGATGCGCGTGAATACCACGCGCCAGCGGCCGTCCGATGCAACCCACTCGAAGTGCGCGATATCCACGAGTCGGAACTCAGACGCGATGAGAACCCCTGGGGTCTCAAGGTTGCCCGCCGCCGGATCGAACAGGATGGTGCGGCCGGACTCGTCGGCGCGTCCGATCAGAACCGTCGGATGGGGCTCGTGGGTGTAGGCACCCAGGACATAGTAGACACGCTTCGCGGAATCGTATCCTAGAATACCGGTGCCCGTATCAGACTTGGTGTCAAAACTCTCTGTCCAGACCAGCTTTGTGGAGTCTCTCAGCAGCCGCAGCTCGCGCTGACCCGATGCCACTGGGCTCGTGTGGCCGAGCTGATACAGGTCGAAGCGCCAGTTGCCGGCGAGCCCAGCAATGACTGCTCGCGGTTGTGGAGTGGTGACGAGCGACGCATTGGAGGTGAGCGCCTGACTCAAGAGCGGGCTTGAAGCTAGGGAACTGGCAACGATTACCTGGCTGATCCAACGCCTATTCATGTGTGTGTCCCTCAATTCTCGTCCGCTCTCATACAACGGATCGCGCTTAGCTGCGGGCGACTTGCCCGCCGTCGCAAGGGTGGTGGACGACAGGCCCGGCCCGCCAGGGGCACAACACTCCGCTTCC
>QHVD01000289.1:5850-6610 GCA_003222235.1 Gemmatimonadota bacterium
CGAGCGCTTGTTACGCAACGCAATCGCGGACCTCGTCTGTTCCAACTGGTTGTTGGGCAGCGCCTCACGTCACGTCGTACTCGAGCGCCACCGTACCCGTCTTGGCATACACTCTGTGCTTGGTGAGCTTCAACTGCGCACGCTCCGCCGGATCGGGCAGCAGCCGTACGCCTCCGCCCAAGAGCACGGGAACGATGGCGACTTCGACCGTGTCGACGAGGCTCATCCCCAGTAGACTCTGGAAGAGCGACCCACCACCGAACAACCAGATGTCTTTACCCGGCTCAGCTTTGAGCTTCACCACCGTGTTCCTGGCATCGTCCGACACCGTTACGCCATGGCACTCAGATTGTCGGAGAGTACGTGACAGGACAATCTCCTGCATGCCCGGCATTTCTGGCCCTCCGCCCATCTGCCGCGCAGCCTCGTAAGTCTTGCGGCCCAGCAGGACCGTGTCGAACGAGCTCGCCAATGCCTCGAAGTCGATCTCCGGATCCATCACGATCCAGTCGCTCTCGCCCTTAGGGCCAGCTATGAATCCGTCAAGGCTCATCGCGACCGAGTAGCGAACCCGTCTCATGGTCCGGTCCTCCGCTTCTTGTGATTGCGTCTGCCCAACGGATCGCGCTGAGATGCACGGTCTCTTTCGAGGACCAGATCGGCAACAAACCAAAGGCCAACCACGTTGTCCGTGATCCACCCTGCAGTCCCCTGGTAACTGCAGCTCTTCAAAACCGCACCGACAGGGCGAAGGCGAACC
>QHVD01000290.1 GCA_003222235.1 Gemmatimonadota bacterium
TCGCGTAGAACGAAAGCGCCCCTACCCTCCTCGACCTGGCGAGCGATCACCTCCTGCACGACCGGGACGGGGGCTTCTGCGCGCTTCTAGGGTGTCATCCGTGGCCGTGTCCGAGCCGTCGCGGGATGCCCGACACCGCAATTCCGGTCTCCAACGGCAATGGGAAACGGGAAGATGGTTGTAGGGGGGAGTTGAATCATCTCGTGGCAGTGGATACGAGCCGGCGGTGAGAGCGTTCGTTCCCAATCAGCCTGGAGAAGGTCGATGATTTCAGGTGGATGTCTATGCGGCCACGTGAGGTACGAGTCGCGAGGCGACGCAGTGTTCAGCGTGCTGTGTCACTGTCGTGACTGCCAGAGAGCCTCTGGAACCGGAGGGGTGCCGGTGATGGGGGTACCGAAATCGACGTTTCGCGTGACGGGCGAAACCAAGAGCTACGGCGTTGCGGGTGGTAGCGGGAAGCAGGCTATTCGCCATTTCTGTCCCACCTGTGGGAGCCTGTTGTTCGGAACACCGGAAGGTTTCCCCGAGGTCGTCAGCATATACGTGGGCAGCCTCGATAAGCCGAATACGTTCAAGCCCCAGCACGTGATCTTCACGCGCGACCGCCCCGATTGGCTCAAGATGGTGCCGAACATACCGGAGTACCAGACGGTGCCGGCATGACGCCTCCGCTACTCTAGACGCTCTCCTCGTTGCGCGGGGACCTCTTGTTGCCTTGAGGTGGGTGGGGCTTTGTGTTTATGGGGTTGTGAGGAGGTGCTCGATGCCGCGACGGAAGAGTCTCGTAACGGTCATCAGAGAGACGGTGCAGCAGGAGGTCGGCTCCGCGATCCGGTCGTTGTTAGGAAGCGTCTCCACCGGCAAGCGCAAGGCAACGAATGGCCGCCGTCGTCGTCGCAAGGCGCGCGGGAAGTGGCGCCCTGGTGGCCCCGGTCGCCCGCCGAGGGCGGTTGCCGAGAAGATGGCGCAGAAGAAGGTAGCCGAGGCGAAAACCGTTCGCCGCCGTCGCGGGCGTCGGCGTGGTCCAAGGCGTCCGTCGGGATCGAAGAAGAAGGCCGCATAGATGGCGGAGGCCTGGGAAGCGTAGGCTCCCTAGCGACACGGCCTAAAGCGGGGCGGTAAGGTTGAACCAGCAATACGAGAACCAGAGGACGACGCTCCCGCGATGGGCATTCGCAATCCTGTCGGCTGTCGGCCGCATCCTGGTCCCTCTGGAACAGAAGCGACGCCGGTTGCCTGGACGGTGGCCGCAAGTCATCGCGACCCTCATGCTCGTGATATTTATATTGTTACTATATGTGTGGCGGAGTTGGCTACGGCACCAGATGTACCGGCTACCGTAACGAAGAACAGTCGCCGTCGTCGCAGGCGTCGGCGCGGTCCAGGGCGTCCGCCGGGATCGAAGAAGAAGGCGGCCTGATGGCGAAGACCGAAGAGGTGTGGACGCAGTTGGCGACCCGCGTTCCCAAGGAGCTTCACCGCCGCCTCAAGCTGCACTGCGTGACCCACGACACGTCCGTCATGGACTTCGTGACCCAAGCGATTGAGGAGAAGCTCGGGCGGAAGGCGAAGCCGAGGAAGGGACCGGCGCAGTGAACGTTGCCGATGAGTTCGAGGACTGCATTCCCCGACTCCCTTGACCCTAAGTCGACGGTGGCGTTAACCAACGGCCCTTGGCGATGCACCCGACGAGAGTCAGCGCCCCCGACCTGAAGGCGATCACCGTCCTCCTCGCTTCGACCGCAACGCCTGAACGTGGCGGCCTGACGTACTTTGAGGCCGTGCTACCCGCCGAGGACCGGCTCGCCGCCACCCGCGTGGTCCGCGACCTCGGTGCCCTGCCGCCCGGCCTGGAGAGCGTTGGCAATGACGGTAGCGGCTCAGAATACCCAGCTAACTTAAAGCCCCTTTTCCGGGGAGGCGCAGAAGTTTACAGAACGTCCGAACGCGGACGTTCGCGGAGCCCGACGTCCGTAGGAGTTCCGTAGGAGACCCCTACGTCCGTAGGGGTGCCCAACGTCAATCGAACCACAGGCAGCTTGATCGTATACTCGACCGCTTGCCCCGCGGTTCAACACCTTGGTAAAGGGGCTCTCTCCGATGAGATCAGCCGTGAGGAACCCGCACAGGCGTTTCGTTCGGATTGTCGTCGTCGCGGCCCTGCTCGCATCGACCGTGCTCACCAACTTTGCCCTCGGCTGGGAGCGGGATATCAACGGGCCCGGCGACAACGAAGCGCACACCATAGCCGTCACGCACACCGGGGATGTCGTGGTCGCAGGATCACTTATCGTCGACCGGCCCGGTCGTCGTTCAGCGAATGTCGGCGTGATGAAACTCAGCGGTCCAACCGGAACGACCCTCTGGCAGCGGCTATTCCTCGGTGAAGCGCGCCGGATCGTAATAGACGCTCAAGGCAATGCTGTCCTCGCTGGCTTCACGCGGGGTCCCAGGTTCGCCGTGATCAAGCTTGCTGGCGAAAACGGTGCTGTCCGCTGGCGACACCGCCTCAGGCGGGGCATCGCCTACGCTGCGGCAACGGATGCTAGGGGCGATGTCGTGGCGTCCGGAGCGTTCTCGACGGCGGGGCTCGCGGCTGGGGGCGGCGAAGAGGGACCGGACTGGATCGTACTCAAGCTGGCAAGAGCCAGTGGCGCCGAAAAATGGCGCAGTGTCATACGCGGCGGAGGTGTTCTCGGGGTGAACGCTGCCTTCGCCGTCGTGGTCGACACCGCCGGCGACGTCATTGCGGCTGGGCAAACGAACTCCCCCACGAGCGGACCGCACGAGGACCCGGCCATTACCAACCTGACCGTGGTGAAGCTCGCAGGAGGGGACGGCCGTCGGATTTGGAGATACGATCTGACATCCGCAGCGGTCAACGCGTCGGGTCTCGCGTCTGCCGTGCAGGTGGATCCGACCGGGGACGTCATCGTGTCGGGCGTGACCGGATCGAACCCAAGAACGTCGGCTCCATCAGATTTCACCGTCGCCAAACTCGCCGGGAGGAGCGGTCTGGAACTCTGGCGTCAGACAATCTCAGGCCCCGACAACGGAGCGGCGGACATCGCCGTCGATGTCAACGGCGACGTGATCGCGGTCGGACAGGTAGCTGATCCCGGCAGTACGCTCGCGACCTTCGCCGCGGTCAAGCTCGGTAGCAGTGACGGCCGCGAGCTGTGGCGCGTCACAATCGACGGCACGAGTCACGTCGACGGTAGGGCCTCGGCGGTCGCGCTCGACTCGGCTGGCAATGCGGCAGTTGTTGGATTTGTTCAAGACTCGATCACCGGCGGCGATTTCCTCGTGATCAGAGTTGACCCGGATGGAAGGGAACTCGCGCGCTA
>QHVD01000291.1 GCA_003222235.1 Gemmatimonadota bacterium
GGGCTGCTGATGGCGATAGCAGCCGAGGCGGACAGCAAGCGGCGGATGGTCGTATACATAGGGCACTCCCATGTAGAGGAAGGCTTCTTCGGCGCACCGGAATCTCCCTACCCCGTGCTCTGCAGCCCCTGCGCGATTCCCCGCACGGTGGCGAGCAGGGCGGCGAACAGCTCGTCGTCCGGCCGCCCCGCCGCGCGCCAGCGCTCGAGTAGATCCACCTGGAGCAGGCTGATCGGGTCCACGTAGGGGTTGCGCAGGCGAATCGAGCGCTGCAGCACCGGGTCTGCGTCGAGCAGCGCGCTCGTGCCCTTGAGCCGCAGCGCGAGGGACGCCGTGCGGTCGAACTCGGCTTGAATCGCGGGGAAAAACACCTGCTCCAGTGATCCCGCGAGCCGGGCATAGCGCGCGGCGATGCCCAGGTCCGCTTCGGCGAGGACGAACTCGACGTCGTCCACCAGGGCCTTGAGGAACGGCCAATCCCGCAGCATCTCGGCGACGACCTCGTCACCGTGGCGCCGCAGGGCACCTTCCAGCGCGGTGCCGAGGCCGAACCAGCCCGGGAGCATGTGGCGGCTCTGCGTCCAGGCGAACACCCAGGGGATCGCGCGGAGCTGCGCGATGCCCCCCCCCTCTCCCTCTGCCTCTCCCTCCCCCGACCCCGGGCGGCGGGCGCCAGACCGGTTCGGTGCGGAACGGGCCGGGGGCCGCGAGCCGATCGGCATGCGCTCGATCACGTCGATGGGCGTCGCCAGCCGGAAGTATTGATGGAACCGCGGATCGTCGTAGACCAATGCGCGGTAGGCCGCGCGGCTCGTGGCGGCGATATCGTCCATGATCGCGTGCCACCGCGCCGTCCGCGCGTCCGTCGTGGGGCGAACTGCTGTGGCCAGCGCGACGGCGCCGACCGTCTGTTCCAGCGTCCGCGTCGCAATGCCGCGCAGTCCGTACTTCGCGTTGATCACCTCACCCTGCTCCGTCACCCGCAGGCGGCCGCGGACCGATCCCGGCGGCGCAGCCAGCTCGGCGCGCGTGATCTTCCCGCCGCCGCGGCTCACCGTGCCACCGCGGCCGTGAAACATGGTGAGGTCGATGCCGGACGGCTCGGCCGCCGCGACCAGCGCCGCCTGAGCGCGCTGCAGCGCCCAGCGCGACGCCGCGACGCCGGCGTCCTTGTTGCTGTCGGAGTACCCGAGCATCACCATCTGGCGACGGCCGCGGCACTCGAGGTGAGCGCGATACCAGTCGTCCGCCAGGAGCGCGCGCAGTACCGAGGGGGCCGCCGCGAGGTCGTCCACCGTCTCGAACAGCGGCGCGACGTCGAGCGGGAGCGCGCCGTCCGGTCCGATGAGGCCCGCCCACCGCGCGAGCAGGAGCACGCTGAGTACGTCGTCCACGCCCTGGGCCATGCTCACGATGTAGGGGCCGATGGCGGGAGGGCCGTAGCGCGCCCGACACTCGGCGATCGCCCGGAACACCCCGAGCGTCCGCTCGGCGTCCGCGTCGGGTGCGGCGGCGGGCGGTTCGGCCGCCTCCAGCGCACGGCGCAACCGGTGAGCGCGCTCTGCGGCCGGGCGCTCGAGCCACCCCGCGTCGCCCAGCAGACGCCCCGTCACCACCCGGTGGACGAGCGCGTCCTGGCGCACGTCGAGGGTGGCCAGGTGGAAGCCAAAGGTCTGCACGCGCCGGATGAGACGTCGCACTCCGAACAGCCCCGCGTGAACGCCACCATGGGCCTCGAGACTTCGGCTCACCACCTCGAGGTCGGCCGCGAACTCGGCGGCGTCCGCATACCCCTGGGCGTCGTCCCGTTGCGTGGCGGCGAGCCGTGCGGCCATCAGGCGGAGCAGCACTCGGTACGGCATATCGCGATAGCGCGCGGGTATCTCCGCGAACGTGGCGGGGAACCGGGCGGCGTAGACCGATGCGCGTTCCAGCACGGCCTCCTCCACGCCCGCACGGGAGCGGGATTGGGACAGTCGCCGTGCCAGCTCCAGCGTTTCACTCCGGTACAGCTCGAGCACAAGCGTGCGATGTCGGGCGAGCGCGGCGCGCAGCGTGTCGGCCGTCACGTTCGGGTTGCCGTCCATGTCCCCGCCCACCCACGACGCGAAGCGGAGGATGGTCGGAATGGCGATCCCCGACGCCGCGGCGCCGTACACGGTTGCGAGCGCCTGTTCCAGCTCTTCGTAGAACGGCGGCACGACGCGGTACACGACGTCGGTCAGGAAGAACAGCACGTGCTCCAGCTCGTCGAACACGGTGGGGCGCTCGGCGGGCTGCGGCTCGGTCTGCCAGGCGACGGCGACTTCTTCCCGGATGCGGCCCAGCGTCGCGCGGTCTTCGGCGGGCGTGAGCGAGGGATCGAGCCGCCGCACGAGCAGCCGGCCGATGACCTGCTCCTTCTCGAGCAGCGTGCGGCGGGTGGCCTCGGTGGGATGAGCGGTGAAGACCGGCTCGACCAGTAGTCGCTGGAGCAGGGCGCCGACGTCATCGGGGCCAAGCCCCGCGGCCGCCAGGCGGCGCACAGTATCTTCGAGGCTCCCTTCCTGCGAGGCTGTGCCCCGCCGTAGGTAATCGCGCCGGCGCCGGATCCGGTGGACGCGTTCGGCGAGGTTCACGACCTCGAAATAGGCAGCGAAGCCGTGCACCAGCTCTCGTGCCTCGCGCGGGCTGAGCGTGCGGGCCAGCGCCTCCAGCTCGGCCTCGGCCCCGGCCTCGCGCCGGCGGATTGCGGCCACGCGCGCGGCCTCGACCTGGTGGAACAGCACGTCGCCGCCCTGCTCGCGGATCACGTCGCCCACGAGCGCCCCGAGCGTGCGGACGTCGTCCCGCAGCGCGGCGTCCTTCTCGGCGAACTGGATTTCCGGCCGGAGGGGAGGGCGGGCGCTGGTCACCGGTTCAACTCACTCGTACATCTCCCCGGCATCCGCTCTCGCCAGGTCCACCAGAAAGCCCCCGATCTTCTCGCTCACGGCTTCGACGTACTTCCGTCCCTTCTCCGCCGTCGCGGCCGCGGGGTTCCCGACCCCGGTGTCGTCCGTCACCTGGCGC
>QHVD01000292.1 GCA_003222235.1 Gemmatimonadota bacterium
GCTCGGCGAAGAACGCATTCGGGTCCATGACTTGATACCAGTTGACCGTGCACAGAAACAGGGACACCGCCGGCTGGAGCTCGCGGATCATCTGACGGAAATCGTTCCCGCCGTGACCGTTCAGGATCACGAGCTTCGGCACGCCCTGACCCGCCAGGGCCGTCGCGAGGTCGCGCAACATCGCCGCCTGGGTGCTCGGGTTCATGTTCAAGCACAGCGGAATGTCGAGTTGCCCGGTGTTCACGCCGAACGGCACCACCGGCAGCACGACCACCCGCGCGCCGTGTTCCGACGCGTGCCGCGCCGCGAGGGCCGCGATCCGCTCCGTCTCGATGTTGTCGGTGGAGTAGGGGAGGTGGAGGTTGTGCGCCTCGGTCGCCCCCCACGGCAGCACGGCGGCCTCGTAGCGCGTGTCGCGCACGGTCTTCCAGGTCAACTCGTTCAGAATGTACGGGCGCGGGGGCATCGAGGCACCGTCGGAGCCGGGACCCCCGATAGTAG
>QHVD01000293.1 GCA_003222235.1 Gemmatimonadota bacterium
GTTGACGTCGCCGGCCTGAAGGCACACGATCGTGTTGTCGTCGAGCCGCGGCATCCCGTCGACGCGCATTCTGCCTCGACCATCGACAGGAACGCGGATCACGCGCTCGCGCCCCAGGCCGAGCAGCGTCAACGCCTTGAGGACGCTCACGTGGACCGCTTCGCTGACGACCACTGTGATCGGCGGCGCTCCAAACAGGCCCTGGGTCTCGACATCCCACGCCTGCCGGGCGAGGAGCGCGTGTCGGGCCGCCGCCAGGCCGGCGAAATTCGCCTGCGTCGCGCAGGTGACGAACCCCGCGCCGCATTCCGGCGGCAGCCCCAAGAGGCCGAGCATCCAGCGCATGGCGACCTCTTCGAGCTTGGCGGCAACCGGTGACAGGACGACGATCCCCGCGTTCTGATCCCAGGCTCCGGCCAGCCAGTTCGCCGCCACGGTCGCCGGGAGGGAGCTGCCGACGACGAAGCCGAAGAAACGCCCGCCCGCCGATGCCATCGTCGCCGGAGAGCCGACCTCATCCAGCAGTGCGATGACCGCTTCCGGATCGGTAGGCGCCTCGGGAAGCGGCTCATCAAACCGGCGCAGGTCGGCAACCGCCTCCGGCGTGGGTGCGACGTTCCGTTCACGGAGTGAGTCGAGATAGCGTGCCCCACGCTCGGCCGTGGACTTGAGCAGGCGCTGCATGAGTAGGCCCTTACGCGTCGCGATGTGGGAGAGAATCTAACCGGAGCGCGCGGCCGCCCGCCCAGTTCCCCGGTGCGCCTCGAGTCGGCACATTGATGCCGTGAAACTCGCCGTCGTACCGCCGATCGAGCCGATGCTCGCCAAGCTCGCCGACACCCTGCCTGCCGGCGCGGACTTTCTCTACGAGCCGAAGTGGGACGGGTTCCGCGCCATCGTGTTTCGCGGCGCCTCCGACGTCTTCATCCAGAGCCGCGAGCTGAAGCCGCTCGACCGTTATTTCCCGGAATTGCACGTGGCGCTGCTCGAGCAGCTGCCCAAGGGCTGCGTGATCGACGGCGAGATCGTGATCACGACTCCGCACGGTCTCGACTTCGACGCGCTGCAGATGCGATTGCATCCCGCGGAGTCGCGCGTGGCAAAGCTGGCGCAGGCGACGCCGGCGTCGTTCGTGGCGTTCGACCTTCTGGCGGCCGGCGGCCGCAATACCATGGCGGCGCCGCAGCGGGAGCGACGCGCTCTGCTGGAGCGGCTGTGCGCGGGAGTGGGCCCGCCGCTCTACCTGACGCCCATGACCAAAGACACCCGCACGGCCGCCCAATGGCTCGAGCGGTTCGAGGGCGCCGGCCTGGACGGCGTGATCGCGAAACCGGCGGACGCCCCCTACCAGCCGGGCAAGCGAGCCATGATCAAGGTCAAGCACGCGCGCACCGCGGACTGCGTGGTGGCCGGCTTCCGCTGGCACAAGACCGGGTCGGACGCGGTCGGCTCCCTGCTGCTCGGCCTGTACGACGACCGCGGCGTGCTGCAGCACGTCGGCGTCACGTCATCGTTCACGATGGTGATGCGGAAACAGCTGGTGAAGGAGCTGGCCCCGCTGCGGAAGAACGCCCTCGCGAGACATCCCTGGCGAGCCTGGGCGCAGGCGGAGGCCGGCGGCGCCCGCATGCCCGGGGCGCGGAGCCGCTGGAGCGCGGGGAAGGATCTCTCGTGGGAGCCGCTCCGCGTCGAGCGGGTGTGCGAGGTCAAGTACGACCATCTGCAAGGGGAGCGCTTCCGCCACGCGGCGACTTTTTTGCGCTGGCGGCCGGACAAGGAGCCTCACGACTGCCGTTACGATCAGCTCGAGGTGACGCCCGCCTACGAGCTCGCTAAAGTCTTCTCGTCCGGGTCGAGACGGCCCTGACGCGGGCGGAGCTTGGCCGGCACGTGCCGGAGGTTCACGCGGATCCGGGTCCAGGTGGACGAGCGGCCGCGCATCGCATCGATCATCACATCGGAGGGCTCGAGGTGGGCCGCGGCTTTGGGGTGGCGGGCCTTCCAGCGCTTGAGCCCGGCGAGCGCGTCCTGCTTGCGCTTGGCGCGGCCGATCTCGATCAGCGGGTGCTTCGCCGCGCGGGCCCGGGACGGTTGTACGCGCGGGGGCTCGCCGCGCTGCTTCTTGAAGTGCGGCGGCCAGGGCGCGTCGCCCAGCCCTTCGCGCTCGTGCCGCGCCGCGAGATCGAGCAGCGGCTCGAGCGAGCCGGGAGTCTCGTCGATCCCGGCGTGGCGGTCGCCGAGGCTCGCGAAGCGCCGGGGCAT
>QHVD01000132.1 GCA_003222235.1 Gemmatimonadota bacterium
CGCTGCTCGGCCGCTCCCCGCTGAAGCGGAGGTGAACAACCCCGGCCGGTTTACCGGCCAGAGGCCGAGCCGCGAGTTCACTCGCGCCTTCCCTGAAACCGCTTCGGCGGCAGGACTGGGTCGCGGCTCGGGCCGCGCCGCTTCCTGATCCCGCCTGCCCTCCCGTAGATCCCACTCGTCCCAGCGCCGTTCGCCCGTGCCCCGGGAAGGCGCAGATTGGGGGCATGACCCTATTCGCCACCAAGTCCATCGCGGTGCTGCGCGCCGAGGCGGAGGTCGAGTCCGAGCGCTCGCTCAAACGGACCCTGGGCCCGCTCCACCTGACCGCGCTCGGCGTGGGCGCGATCATCGGCGCCGGGATCTTCGTGCTGACCGGCGTCGCGGCCGCGCTGTACGCCGGGCCGGCGGTGCCGCTCTCCATGGTGCTCGCCGGCATCGCCTGTGGGTTCGCAGGACTGTGCTATGCCGAGATGGCGAGCGCCGTCCCGGTCGCCGGGAGCGCCTATACCTACTCGTACGCGACGCTGGGCGAGCTCGTCGCCTGGATCATCGGGTGGGATCTGATCCTCGAGTACGCCATGGGCGCCGCGACCGTGGGCGTCGGCTGGTCGGCCACGTTCGTCAGCTTCGTCAATCTCTTCGGGATCGAGATTCCCCCGAGGCTCACGAGCCCGCCGTTCGTGTTCTGCACCGCGACCCAGGTGCAGCAGGCGGTTGCCGGATGCGGCGTTGCCGGCTGGCACGCCACGGGCGCGATTGTGAACCTCCCCGCCGTGTGCATCATCCTCGCGATCACCACGATTCTCGTCATCGGGATCCGGGAATCGGCGGGGTTCAACAGCTTCATCGTGATCGTGAAGATCGGCGTCCTGATCGTGTTCGTCGTCGCCGGCCTGTGGTACGTCCAGCGCGCCAACTGGCGGCCGTTCATCCCGCCCAACACCGGCACGTTCGGGGAGTTCGGGTGGTCGGGCGTGCTGCGCGGCGCGGGGTTGATCTTCTTCGCGTACATCGGGTTCGACGCGGTGAGCACGGCTGCGCAGGAGGCCAAGCACCCGCAGCGAGACATGCCGGTCGGCATCCTCGGCTCGCTCGCCATCTGTACGCTGCTGTACTGCCTCGTGTCGTTGGTACTCACCGGGCTCGTCTCTTACAAGGAGCTCAACGTTCCGTCACCCGTGATCATGGTTGTGAGCCGCGTCGTCCAACTCGCGTGGTTCCGTCCGGTGATCACCCTGGGGGCCGTGCTGGGACTCGGCTCGACGATCCTCGTCATGCTGCTCGGCCAATCGCGCGTGTTCTACTCGATGTCGCGCGACGGCCTGCTCGGCGCGTGGGCGGGGAAGGTGCACCCGCGGTTCCGCACGCCCTACCTCTCGAGCATCTATACCGGGATCGCGGTCGCCGTCTTCACCGGGTTGTTCCCGATCCAAATCCTCGGCCAGCTCGTGAACATCGGGACGCTGCTCGCGTTCGTGCTGGTGTGCGGGGGCGTGTGGGTGCTGCGCCGCAAACGCCCCGAGCTCGAGCGTCCATTCCGCACGCCGCTCGTACCACTCGTCCCGATTCTCGGAATCGTCTCGTGCCTCGGGCTGATGCTGACGCTCCCGTTCGACACGTGGATCCGACTGCTCGTCTGGCTGCTCATCGGGTTCACGATCTATTTCGGGTACGGCCGGAAGCATTCGAAGGTGGTCTAGTCCTCTCGCAACATCTCCGCACGACGTATCTTTGACGGATGCTGAACGGCGTTCCGGTTCCCCCCGACCGCGCCAGCGCGGCGCGGACGGTCGCGGCCGTGCTCGCGGCGGGTGGGCGCGTTGCCTTGACGACGCACGTCAACGCGGACGGTGACGGCGTAGGGAGCGAGGTGGCGTTGTGGCACCTGCTCGCGGACCGCGGGGTCACCGCGTCCATCGCGAACCCCACGCCCATCCCCGAGCGGTTCGAGTTTCTGGTCCCGAACGGCGCCGATCATTCCAGCCGCGCGGCGAAGGAGATCGAGGCGGCGGACGTGGTGGTGGTCCTCGACATCTCGGACCTCGGCCGGCTCGGCGACCTTCAGCACGCGATCAAACGGTCCCACCCGGTGGCGTGCCTCGACCATCACGTCAGCGTCGGCTCGCTCCCAGAAGGACCACGCCTCGTGACTCCCGAGGCGGCGGCGACGGCCGAGCTCGTCTTCGACCTCGCCAGCGCGGTGGGATGGCCGCTGACGCCCGAGGCGGCACGGGCCCTCTACGTGGGGATCTTGACGGACACCGGGGCGTTCCGGTTCGCGAACACGAGCCCGCGGGTCTTGAGGATTGCCGGCGCGCTGCTGGAGCGCGGCGTGGACCCCGAGTCGATCTACCAGTCGGTCTACGCGAGCGCGCCCGAGGGCCGCGTGCGGCTGATGGCCGAGGTGCTGCAGACACTCGTGGTCGAGCCGGACGTCGGGTTGGCATGGGTGACGGTCCCGCCCGACGCACTGCGGCGTCACAACGCCACGGCGGACGACCTCGACGGGATCGTGGAGTACCCCCGCTCGATCGCCGGCGTGCGCCTCGCACTCCTGTTCCGCACCATCGCGCACGGCCGCGTCAAGGTGAGCTTCCGCTCGGTGGGCGACGTGAACGTGGCCGAGCTGTCGCATCGATTCGGCGGAGGCGGCCATACGAGGGCCGCGGGCGCCTCGTTCGAAGGCCCGCTCGCGGAGGTGCAGGAAACCGTGCTCGCGGCGGCGCGGGAGTACCTCAGAGGGCGCTAGCGCTTCAGCAGGCCGATCACCGCCACCGCGACCCCGATGGTCGTCGCCATGTTACCCACCCAGAACAGAAACATCCACTTGAGGAGCTCGCTGCGCAGGTCGGCCAGCTTCGCGTCGAGCTTCGCCTCAAAACGGGCGAAATTCACCTCGTTCAACTCGCGCAGCTCGGTCCGGTAGGTGAAGTCCACCTGATTGAACCACTCCACGATCTCATTCGCGAGATCGTCGCCGAACGTTTCGTAGAACTTCCGGGAGAGTCTGGCGGTCACCGGCATCGAGTCCTCGGGGAACGTACCGGCCCGATGACAAGTGTACGCTCGGCGAGAGCGGTAATCAATCCAACGCCGCGAGTGGCCGGTCTTTGCGTCTCACGCTTGCCTTGAGAACGCCCGCACGAAGTTTCGCTTCGAAAAGTCCCCGCCGGTCCACACGCGCCACAATAGATCGTTCCCCGGGAGCGCCCGAGCGATCTCCGCCTCGTCGAGCCCGCGGCGCCGCAGGTCGTGAATCCGCTCGCCCAGCTCCAACAGGAAGTCGAGCTTGCGAGAGAGCATCGCCGCCCCCTGCTCGACGCGGCCGCGATGCTGGCAGAAGAGCAGCTCGGGCTCGAGCGCGATGACGCGGCGCAGCGAGTCCAGCATCGCATACACGTCCTCGTCGGCCCGGAGGTAGCGGAGCCTCGGGGCGAGATAGAGATCACCGCTGAACAGCCAACGGCGATTCGGCTCGTACAGCACGATGTGGTCGGCGGCGTGGCCCGGCGTGTGGATGACCCGGAAACGGAATCGCGGCGTCTCGAGCCAGTCATCCACCCGG
>QHVD01000133.1 GCA_003222235.1 Gemmatimonadota bacterium
CAGCTGCTCGCTGCCGATGAATGCTGACGACACGGGCCTCGTCATCGCCCACACGTCCTCGGGTGCTGAGGCGCTTGCCAAAAAGGTGCCAAAGGCGCGGGTGGTGTCCGCCTTCAATACTGTGCCGAGCGAGGTGCTGTTTGGCGTCTTCGAGGCTCGGCGCAAAGCCAGTAGACCCAGCCTCGTCTACTGCGGGGACGATGCAAGCAGCATGAAGATTGCCGCTCAGCTGATCCGCGACGTGGGGTTTGACCCGGTGGACGCTGGGCCGTTACGGATCGCCCGGTACACAGAGCCCTTCACGCTCCTCATCGCACGACTCGCGTACGAGGGTGACGAAGGTCCCGAGCTCGCGTACCGCTTCGAGCGGTTCGGGAAATAGGATGTTCTAGCGGGAGGCACGCCGCGTCATGTGGTGCTCTTCATCCATCCGCCACGTCTTCCCGCCGTCGTGGGAGGTCTCGCCGCGCCAAACGAACGAATTGGGTGTGATGTCGTTGAACGACCAGCGCAGCTCGGCACCGTGGTCGTCATGGCCGCGCAGCACGATGCGATCGCCTTCGGCTCCTCCTTCCATCCGGACGGCCGCGGAGAAGGCGGGCGCCGCAAACATCACGGTCCATCTGTCGGTCTTGGGGTCGACGAACCGCACCCCAGTGACCATTCTTCGCTCCTCGTTCGAGCCAGGCTTGGGGTAGCCTAGGAAGATGTCCTGCAATGCATAGCCGTCGAGGATCCACCCGAAGAGAACCTCACCGCGCGAGTGGCGCACGCTGCCGTCCTCGGCGATGAACGAGTAGTCGGCGTCCCACGTCCCCACGAAGCGCCCGAAGAGGTCCGCGTGGTGGCCCAGCGAGGGGTGCGGCCCCAGAGCCGGAAGAACGGCGATCATGTCGCGGCGGGGGTCGGCGCCCGCCTCGCCCGTCCTTGCTTCGTCGGCGGCGCTTTGTGCACAGGCAACCACGATCGCTCCTGTCATGGCAGCGGCCATCCACCGAGACACGTTGCGCAAAGACCTCATGATGGTCCCTCCTTCCCAAGTTCCCTGGCGCCGCCGTTCCCTAGTGGCCCGGCGTACCGCTCCATAGTATTTCGTGTGTGGACGCCGCCCGCTTGAAGGTTCTTGCGCGTCAACAGTCCGACGCGCCGCACACGCGGAAGGTGCTGTTCGAATCGCTCGGCATCTCCGTCGTCGATTTCCGTTGCCAGGCCCATGTCGCGGCGGAGGGCGGTGAAGAGCCGAACCCGACGCACAGCATTGTGCTCGTGCGCAGGGGTGTGTTTCGGCGCACGCACCGGCGCGAGATGGTGCTTGCCGATCCCAACCATGTCCTGTTGTTCAACGGGGCGGAGCCGTACCGATACGCTCATCCCCTCCCGGGCGGGGACGCCTGCACGATTCTCACCGTAGAGACTCATCGCGCCTTGGAGCTCGTCGGCCGCTATGCCCCGGCGGACGCTGAGCATCCTGAGAGACCGTTCCGCCGCGGCCACGGTCTGAGCTCGCCACGCGCGGTGTGGCTTCACTGGGAGTTTCTGAATCTCGTCGCCCGCCAGGCTAGCAGGCTCGCGCTGGAGGACGCGCTCGCCGAGCTGGCTAACGAAGCGGTCGCTTGCGCCTACCGCGCGCCGGCTCCGAGCCGCCGCGCATCCCCGCCCGCACGTCGGCGGAGGCGCGACTTGGTCGAGGCCGTGAAGCTCATGATCAGCGAACGCCTCGACGGGCCGCCGAGCCTCACGGAGCTGGCTGACGTGCTCGGCTGCTCACCCTACCATCTGTCTCACACGTTCCACGGCACGGCCGGCCTCAGTCTCCGGGGCTACGTCAGGCGGCTGAGGGCACGGGTCGCCGCCGAGCGCCTAGCCGCCGGTGCGAGCCGCCTGACGGCGTTGGCCCTGGATCTCGGCTACGCGGATCACAGCCACTTCACGAACTCGTTCAGGCGCGAGTGGGGCGTGTCACCCTCGACATTCCGGTCGAGGTTGGGTGCCCACCTTGATGGCTTGCCAGGCCGAGGTCTACTGCGGGGACGATGCGACTAGCGAAGGGATTGCTGCCAAGCTGATCCGCTCCTCGATCCGGAGTCGATCGAACACCTGGTGGCATAGCGCGCCCCTCCGCTAAGAACCTACTGCGGAGTATCGAGCGGATGCTTGCTCCGCTCGTAGAACTCATTTTGCAAGCGCAGGCTCTCCTGGTCCGCCTTCACGGCGCGGATCGCCTGGGCGATGCCGTTGATCCACGTCTTTGCCTCGAACTCGCCCAGCTCGCGCGACGCCACGGCACCTTCACCGGCATAGTGATTGGGGAAACGCGCGTACCACCAGATGCCGGTGTACAGCCCTTCCGGCAGCTTCAAGCGAGCCTGATCGGCACCCGATTCCTGCGCTGCGCGATCCAGGTGCACAAGGTCGGGCCGGGCGATCATGCTCATGGACGTTTCGCTCTCGCCGGCGTGCATGTCCGTCGCCGGGTTCGATTTGTGCTTCGGCTCGCCCTGCCCGCCGCGCATGATTCCCAGCACGTACACCACGTAATCGTGCGACGCGTCGAGCTGTGTCTGCGCGAAGAAGGGAAGCAGGCTGTTGTTGCCGCCGTGACCGTTCACGATGATGATCTTCTTGCAGCCATTCCGGGCCATCTCGTCGGTCGTCTCCTGCAGCAAGTCGAGCTGCAGTCGCCGGCTGTAGGCCACCGTGCCCGGTTGGTGTTTCGCCTCAAAAATCTGCCCGAAATAGTATTCGGGAAAGACGATGGCGTATTCCTGCTGGGCGGCATTGAGCGCCGCGTAGCGCACGTTGAGCAGATCGTTGCCCAAGGGCAGATGCAGCCCATGCTTCTCCAGAATGCCGAATGGGAGCAGGCATGTGCCTTGCGCACGCGTGATGGCGTCGCGGAACTCGGCCGCCGTCAGCTCCTCCCAGTGCACCGAAAGCTTGTCTTGCGTCGACGATGGTGACGGTGCCGGCGCGGCCGCCGGTGCCTGCGCCCACACGATGGAAGCGCAGAGTGCGTTGATGGAGAGCAACAGTGTCTTGTGCACAGGATCCTCCAGTATGCGTGGGCCTCGGGCGCTTACGTTGCGTGCGCGCGGCGATTCCTGCCAGGTCCGCGCCGCCGCGCGAAGGGGCTCGATCAACTCATGCAGGCTGAGCAGCCGTCGATTGTTGCAACAGCGGCGGGTTGGCGCCTTTGATCACGAGCCACAACATGATCGCCAACTCCCCGAACAGGGCAGGCTGAGAAAAGGCAAACATCTTGTTCTGATAATCCGGAAAGAATAACCCCGTGAAGCTCAGGACCACGTAGGCGACGCCGTTGAT
>QHVD01000134.1 GCA_003222235.1 Gemmatimonadota bacterium
CGGGCGGCTGCGCCTCGGTCCCGGTCTGGACGAGACCAACGAGGTGGGCCCGCTGGTCAACGAGGCGGCCCGAAAGAAGGTCGACTACTACGTCGGCGTCGGCCGGCAGGAGGGCGCCGAGATCCTGGTCGGCGGGGAGGCGCCGTCCGGCATGGAGCTCGAGAGCGGCTGGTTCTACCGGCCGACGGTGCTCGCGGGCGTGCAGCCCGGCATGCGGGTCGAGCAGGAGGAGATCTTCGGCCCCGTCCTCTCCGTGATCAGGGTGGGCTCTCTCGACGAGGCGATCCGGGTGAACAACGGCGTGCGGTACGGCCTCTCGAGCTCGCTCTACACGCGCGACGTGAACGCTGCGTTCCGGGCGATGACGGACCTCGACACCGGGATCACCTACATCAACGCGCCCACGATCGGCGCCGAGGCGCACCTGCCGTTCGGCGGGGTGAAGCAGACCGGGAACGGGCACCGCGAAGGCGGCTGGGAGGTCTACGACTTCTACTCGGAGACGAAGGTCGTCTACGTGGACTTTTCAGGCAAGCTCCAGCGGGCGCAGATCGACACGGAGTAGGTACGCGTCCGATCGCACCGGCTCGCAACAATCCGATGATGCATCACGGACCCGCGGCGCTACGGTTGCGTACCGTGGATCACGAATCTTTGGTGATCGTGCTCTCGGCCCGTGGCTCTCCGCTCGACGCCGCGGCGCTGGACCCGCTCGCGGACACGCGCGTGCTCTGGGTGCGCGTCGAACGCGAGGGTGAAGCCGCCTGTCTCGCGGCGCGCATCCGGCACGGCGACTGCCGCGAGGATTTCCAGGACCGGCTGCGGCGTTGGGGGGCCGCGCGGGGCTGGGCCGTGACTGTTGCGCCGGGACGACGGCCTGACTAGAGTAACAGTTATGCACGAGTTGGGGGCCCAGACACACAGGCCGGGCGCGCATCCGGAGCCGGTGCCCTTCGCTCCCACGGAAACACGTCGGTCCACGCTGGCCCGGTGGTTCGACAACTGGATGCGGTCGTTGGGCATGGCGCTGGTTCTCTTCGTCGTCATCCGCACCTTCCTCATCGAAGCATTCCAGATCCCGTCGGGTAGCATGGAGCGTACGCTGCTCGCGGGCGACTTCCTATTCGTCAACAAGGCGGTGTACGGCGCGCAGATCCCGGGCACGAACGCCCGGCTGCCCCGCTTCGAGGCGCCGCGGCGCGGGGACGTGATCGTCTTTGCGTACCCGAAGAACCCCGAGCTGAACTACGTGAAGCGCGTGGTCGGCGTCTCGGGCGACACCGTGGAGATGCGCGGCGGCGAAGTGCGCGTGAACCGCAAGCCGCTCGCGGAGCCGTACGTGCAGCGGGTGGACCCGGGGCACGACGTCTTCGACCCGGATTTCGCCTGGCAGCGCGACTATCTGGTCGGCGGCTCGCGCGGCGCCCGTGAGTATCATCCAACGCGGGACACCTGGGGGCCGCTCGTGGTGCCGCCCGGCAAGTACTTCGTGTTGGGCGACAACCGGGACAATTCGTCCGACTCGCGCTACTGGGGCTTCGTGGACGAGAGCGCGATCAAGGGACGGCCCCTTGTGGTCTACTTCAGCTACGACCGGGAAGCGCACGACGCGCTACCCTGGTTGACCGATATCCGGTGGCGCCGGCTCGGCTCGCTGGTACACTGAGCCGCCGGAGCAGTCGGGCTCGCGTCCGCGGCGTCAGCGGGGCGAGCGCTCCAATACCGTCTGGAGTCGCGCCCTGGTGGGAGGAGACTGCGCCATGCAATTGAACACGGCGAAACGGGCTTCGTTCGACGAAGGATCGCTCGATCAGTACCTCCGGGAGATCAGCCAGTACCCCCTCATCAGCAGGGAGGAGGAGGTGACGCTCGCGCAGCGCATCAGGCGGGGCGAGGAGGAGGCGCTGGACAAGCTGGTGCGCTCGAATCTCCGCTTCGTGGTGTCCGTCGCGAAGAAGTATCAGAACCAGGGGGTGTCGCTGTCCGACCTCATCAACGAGGGCAACCTCGGGCTGATCCGCGCCGCCCACAAGTTCGACGAGACGAAGGGGATCAAGTTCATCTCGTACGCGGTGTGGTGGATCCGCCAGGCGATTCTGCAAGCGCTCGCCGAGCAGTCGCGCATCGTGCGCGTCCCGCTGAACCGGGCGGGCACGCTCCACCGCATCGGCAAGCGGTCCTCGGCGCTGCTCCAGGAGCTCGGCCGCGAGCCGACCGTGGAAGAGATCGCCGAGGGGATGGACATCTCCGAGGAGGAGGTCGCCAAGACCCTATCGATCTCCCAGGCGCACCTCTCGCTCGACGCCCCGCTCACGCCGGGCGAGGACAACAAGCTCCTCGACTACCTACCCGACACCCAGAACCCCGGCCCCGACGTCGAGATCTTCGAGCACGCGCTCACCGAATCGATCGAGGAAGTGCTCGCGACCCTCAAGGAGCGCGAGGCCAAGATCCTGCGGCTCTACTTCGGGCTCGAGGGCCAGGAGCCGATGACGCTCGAGGAGATCGGCTCGCTGCTCGGCATCACCCGGGAGCGGGTGCGCCAGATCAAGGAGAAGGCCCTGGCGAGATTGCGGCACGTCAGCCGGGCGCGCGCGCTGGAGAGCTTCCTCTTCTAATCCCAAGAAGGTGAATCCCGCTTCGTTCGATATTTCGACCGGCGCCGACCTCCAGGAAGTCGATAACGCCGTCAATCAGGCGTTGAAAGAGATCGCCCAACGCTACGACTTCAAGGGCTCGAAGTGCTCGATCGCGTTCGATCGCCCCACGGCCACGCTCACGCTCGTCGCCGACGACGACTTCAAAATGAAGGCCCTGTTCGACGTGCTGCACGCGAAGCTCGTCAAGCGCAGCGTGCCGGTGAAGAACCTCGAGCTCGGGCCCGTCACACCGGCGGCGGGTGACGCGGTACGCCGGGAGATCAAGCTCACGCAGGGAATCCCACCCGAGAAGGCCAAGGCGATCGTCAAGGCGATCAAGAGCGGCACGTTCAAGAAGGCGCAGGCCTCGATCCAGGGCGAGGAGATCCGGGTGCAGTCGCCCTCCAAGGACGAACTGCAGCAGGTGATCGCGTTCCTGCGCGCCCAGGACTGGGGCGTCGAGCTCAAGTTCGGGAATTACCGGGGATGAAGCTGGGCGTCGTCTCGCTCGGCTGCGATAAGGCGACCGTCGACTCCGAGCGGCTCGTGGGCGAGCTCGTCGGCCACGGCGCGGTCGTGACGCCCGACCTCGCCCACGCCGACGTGATCCTCGTCAACACGTGCGGGTTCATCGACGCGGCAAAGCGGGAATCCATCGAGGCCATCCTGGAAGCGGCGAAGCTCAAGCGGGACGGCTGCGTGAAGGCCGTCGTTGCGGTCGGCTGCCTGGTCCAGCGCTACAAGCAGGAGCTCGCGGAGGAGATCCCCGAAGTCGACCTGTTCCTCGGATTCTCCGACCTCCACCATCTCGTGCCCGAGCTCGCGTCACGAGGTCTCGTCGCGGACCCGGCGGCGGGCCACCCGGGCGTCCGCCGCTTCCTCGGGCGCTCGCCGCACGTGCGCTATCTGAAGATCTCGGAAGGGTGCGACCACACCTGTGCCTTCTGCGCGATCCCGCTGATGCGCGGGAAGCACCGCTCGGAGCCGCTCGAGCGCCTGGTGCGCGAGGCCCAGCAGCTCGAGGCCGAGGGCGCCAAGGAGATCAACCTCGTCGCGCAGGACCTTGGCCACTACGGGCGGGACCTCGGGCTCGAGGGTCCGAAGCTCCCTGACCTGGTCGCGGCGCTGCTGCGCGACACCTCCGTGCCGTGGTACCGGTTGTTGTACGTGTACTCGGCGGGCCTGAACGAGCGGCTCGTCGATCTCATCGCCGGCGAGCCGCGCGTCGTTCCCTACATCGACATGCCGATCCAGCACGCCTCCGACCGGATGCTCGAGCGGATGCGCCGCCCGGAGCGCCGGAGCACCCTGCGGGCAAAGCTCCGCTGGCTCCGCGCCGCGATCCCGGACCTCGCCATCCGGACCACGTGCGTGCTGGGCTTCCCGGGCGAGACGGAGGGGGACTTCCGCGCGCTGGTCGAGTTCCTCGAGGAGGCGCAATTCGACCGGCTGGGGGCGTTTGCCTATTCGCCGCAGGAGGGGACGAGGGGCGCGCAGTATGCGGACGATGTCCCGGACGCAGTGAAGCAGGAGCGCCTGGAGGAGCTGCTCGAGGTGCAGCGCGCCATCTCGGCGGAACGCCTCGCCCGTTTCGTGGGGCGCGAGCTGGACGTGCTGGTGGACCGCGTGGCCGACCCCGACGACGGCGGAGCCACGCACGTCGGGCGGGTGCAGTGGCAGGCGGACGACGTGGACGGAGTCACCTTGGTCGAGCGCGGTGGGTGGGCCGAGGCGGGGACCTTCGTGCGGGCGCGGGTCACGGCGAACGAGGACTACGATTATCGAGCGGTCGCGCTGACGTGAGTCGCTCGGCCGACCTGTTCGACCGGGCGAGGGCCGTCCTCCCCGGTGGGGTCAATTCGCCGGTCCGGGCGTTCCGCGCCGTTGGCGGAACGCCCTTTTTCGTGGCCCGGGCCGCGGGCGCCCGGCTCACCGACGTCGACGGCAAGATTTACATCGACTACGTCTGCTCGTGGGGCCCGCTGATCCTGGGGCACGCCCATCCTGCGGTCCTCGATGCGATCCGGGCGGCGGCGGAGAAAGGGTGGAGCTACGGCGCGCCGTGCGAGGCGGAGCTCGAGCTCGCGGAGGTGGTGCGCCGCCGGATGCCGTCCGTCGAGATGGTGCGCTTCGTGAACTCGGGGACCGAGGCCACGATGGCGGCGATCCGGCTGGCGCGGGCCGCGACCGGGCGCAGCGTCATCCTCAAGTTCGACGGCTGCTATCACGGCCATGCGGACAGCTTCCTGGTGAAGGCGGGCAGCGGGGTCGCGACCCTCGGGCTCCCCGATAGCCCGGGCGTCCCTGCGGCCTTCGCTTCGTTGACGCTCACGGCCCCGTTCAACGACGTCGCCGCGGCGGAGGGGGTGTTTCAGCGCCACGGCGACGAGCTCGCGGCCGTGATCGTGGAGCCGTTCGTGGGGAACGCCGGGTTCATCGCGCCCGAGCCGGATTTCCATCCGGCGCTGCGCGCGCTGTGCGACCGGCACGGGGCCCTCTTGATCTTCGACGAGGTGATGACGGGGTTCCGTGTAGCGCCGGGGGGGGCCCAGCAGCGCCTCGGGATCCGGCCGGACCTCACGACGCTGGGCAAGATCGTCGGCGGCGGCATGCCGGTGGGCGCGTACGGCGGACGCGTCGATCTGATGGGCCTGATCGCACCCGAGGGCCCGGTCTACCAGGCCGGCACGCTCTCGGGAAACCCGGTCGCGATGGCGGCGGGCCTCGCGACGCTGCGCGAGACGGAGCGCCCGGGGTTTTACGAGACGCTGGAGCGGCGAACCGCGCGGCTCGTCGCGGGTATAGGGGACGCCGCGTCGCGGCACGGGGTGCCCGTGACCGCGGGCCACGCCGGCTCGATGTGGGGCGCGTACTTCGCCGCCGGCCCGGTGCGGAACTTCTCCCAGGCGAGGAACTCGGATGCGGCGCGTTTCGCCAGGTGGCACCGAGCAGCCCTCGCCCGCGGCGTGTTCCTCGCGCCCTCGGCCTTCGAGGCAGGGTTCGTCTCCAGCGCGCACACGGATGCGGACATCGACCACACCATCGAGCAACTCGACGGGGCGCTGGTCGAGACTCTGGATCGTTAGCCTGCTCTTGCCCGCCGCGGTCGCCTGCCCGGGGCCGCGAGTCCCGCCCGCGGTTCCCGGCGCGGAGCCCGAGCTCAGGGTCGGGCTCGCGGTGGGCGCGTCCAGCGTCACGCTGGGCGGCGACGGCGAGTTGTTCGTCACCGACGACGCCACCGGTCGGCCGATCGGCTCGATGCCGGCCGGTGTGACGTGGGTCGTCGTGGCCGACACGCCGGGGCTGCACGTCGTGAAGCCGGACGGGTCTCCGGCCGAGCGGCACCTGGGGATCTCGGCCGTGAACGTGACGGAGAACCACTTCGTCATGGCCAACGGCCGCCGCTATCGGGGCCGGCTGGACGTGGTGCGCGATCCCTCGGGCCTCACGCTGATGAACCGCGTCCCGCTGGAGAGCTACCTCGCCGGCGTGCTCGGGGGCGAGATGGGCGTTCGCCGGGCGGACGAGCGGGCGGCAATGTTGGCCCAGGCGGTCGTGTCGCGCAGCTTCGCCCTCAACAACCGCGGGCGGTGGGAGGCGCAGGGGTTCGATGCCTGGGCGGACATCCGCGATCAGGTGTACAACGGGGTGGCGGGCGAGACGCCCGACGTGTGGGAGGCGGTGCGGCGGACGACGGGGCAAGCGCTCACCTACGATGGGGAGATCATCGACGCCTACTTCCACTCCACCTGCGGGTCCAGC
>QHVD01000135.1 GCA_003222235.1 Gemmatimonadota bacterium
CAGGACGACCGAGCAAGCGTCGCGCCGCGCGAGCACCTTGCGCAGGATCGGTAGCGCGTTCGCCGCGTCCATCTGAAGCAGCCCGTTCAGCGCCGCGATCCGCAGGTCGTCCTCGTCGTCCGCTCCCGGACAGCCGCCCCCTTGCGCGGCGCCGGGCTCCCCCGTGGGGGGTTTGCCCGTCGCCTGCGCGTGCTCGGCAAGCCAACGGCCGGCCTCCTCGTCACCCTGCTTGGCGAGCGCGGTCTGGATCCGGGCCAGCAGCGTCTCTGCCTCCCGCACCGTGGCGGCGTTGGGGTAGCGGCCCTTCTGGGTGGCGATGACGGTGCGCGCGAGTCGCAGGTTGCTGGCGTCGTCTGTCTTGTAGAGCGCGAACGCGGCCCAGTAGTGGGCGTCCCCCGCGCGGTTCGAGTTCGGGTAGCGCCGCGTAATGTCGGCGAACAGATTGGCGGCGGTCGAGTAGTCACCGCGGTTGAGCGCGCGGCGGGCGGCACGCCACAGCGAGTCGGTCGGGTCTTGCTCGTCCTGTGCGACCACCCCGTCCCAGGACGGCGACGCTACGAGCCCTTCAAGCCCTGCCAGCGCCTCGAGTCCCTGAAGCCCCTCGAGTCCCTGAAGTCCTTCGAGTCCGGCGAGCCCCTCCATTCCCACCAGCCCCTCGAGCCCCGCCAGAGCGGCTGCGAGGGGCTCCCGTGGCGGAGGGGCGATCTGCACCCGCCCCGCTGCTGGCTGTTGCAGTCCAAGGAGGGTCACCAACACGAGCTGCATCGCGTGCATCACAGCGCTCCTTGCATGCGCACGGGGCCGGGGCCGGCGGGGATCGCCGTCCGCAGCCGCAGCAGCACGCTCCGTTCGTCCAATCCTTGCGTGATCAATTGTACGTCTTCCTTGTCGCCGCCGGCGGGGAGCTGAGCGATTTGCGCCAGCACCAGCTCCAGGTCCTCGAGCAGGGCCTTCAGCCGGTCGTCCCGTGCCGCGGGCGAATCGAGCATCAGCCGGGTCGTCGTGAGCAGGTCACGTGCCTGCGCGGCGAACTGCGCGTCGGGCGTGCTTGGGCGGGCTTCCGTTCTGAACCCGGTGAGCAACGCCTCGGTGCGGCTCAGGTACTGGGCCGCGGCGACGCGGTACGCGAGGGTCCCCGGTTCGTTCGGGACTCGGCCGACAGTCGTCTCGGTCCCCTGCGGTCCGCGGGCCGTCCAGCGGCCGATGCCGATGCCCAGGACGAGGACCGCGGCGATCCCCAGGCCCCAGTGGAGCCAGCGGTGCTGGACCAGCACGTGCTGCCGCCGCCTTGCGCGCGCCGCCACGATCCGCCGCCACATCTCTTCGCGCGGCGTCTCGGGCGGACGGTGATAGTCCTGCGCCGCGTCCCGCAGCAGCCGTTCGAACCGGTCTCCAGTCATGACACCCACTCTCCTGCGAAATCTGCCAGCGCCTCGCGCAGCTTTCCGCGCGCGCGCGACAGCTGTGCCTTCGATGTCCCCGTCTCGATGCCGAGGGCGGCGCCGATCTCCTCATGGGTGTAGCCCTCGACGTCGTGCATCACGAACACGATACGATAGCCCTTGGGAAGCCGGTCGATGGCCTGGGCGAGCCGCCGTTTTAGATCCGGCTCGGCCGGCGGCGGGCCGCCCGAAATCCCGGTCGCCTCGTCGAGGTCCGTCTCGCGCTGCCGGAACCGCTTCGCCTTGCGGAGCCCGTTCAGGACCACGGAGGTCGCCACGGCGTGCAACCAGGTCGAGAGCTTGGACTCGCCCCGGAAGGAGCCCAGCCGCTCGAAGGCGCGGACGAAGGTGTCCTGCGTGAGCTCCCGCGCGAGCTCGTCGTCACCCGCGAGCCGGTAGGCCAGCCGGTACACGCGATCCACGTGCGCATCGTACAGTGCACGCTCTGCGGCGCCGTCCCCGGCGCGGACTCGGGCTATCAGTTCGCGTTCGTCCACCGGGCTCCAGGAGCGGCGATCTCGGTTAACCCTCTGACACTAGAGCGGTAAGGAGGGTTGCGCGGCGGCTTACTTCAGAAGGATCCGCATCCCGACGCCGGCTAGCACCGCGAGCAGGTAGGAGGCCAGCGTCCCGATCAGGAAGTATTCGGCGAATTCCCGGTCTTCGAGCGCCTTGAATCGCGCCAGCGACTTGGCGGCGATGATCCATCCCACCGCCCCGTACTCCCCGAGCAAGATGAGCGTCAGGACGAGCGCGCGCTCCAGGGCGCCGATCATGCGGCCGCGGGCGACGTCGATCGCGCCGGCGGTCCGGTCCTCATCCCGCCGCATGTGAAAGGTTGGGACCTCGAGCACGGCGCGGATCAGCACCATGCCGCGACCGCAGACGTACAGGTAGCCCGTGGCGAAGAGCGCGGCCCGGCCCCACAAGAGCCCCGCGGCGCGGGGCACGGCGAGCCTCGCGAGATACGTTCCGGCCACCAGCGTAGCGATCAGGATGCCCGCTTCGACGAGGAGCAGCACCCGGCCGCGGCGCTGGCCGTCCACCTGATGCGGCCAGAAGGTGGCGGCGAGCGTGTACGCGAGCAGCGGGACGGGGAAGAGGGGATTCACCGGGCCTCCAGGAGCGCCGCACGGAACATCTTATCCCCGGCCGCGACGAGGGGCCAGGCCATGCGCCGGGCCAGGTGCGACACTGCACTGCGGTCGACCTTGAGTTGGGCGGCGGCGAAGGCGGGCGGGCCGAGGCGGAGCAGGGTGGCCGCGCGGCGCTGGCGCGGGGTCCAGCCCCAGTAGAGCGCCGAGTAATAATCGGCGAGGGGCTCGAGCCGCGGCCCGAAGCCGCCGAACGTCAGGAGCAGGCGCTGCTCTTTGCCCCGTTCCATCGCGGCGCGCGCGGCGTGGAAGCACGGGCCGTCGACCTCGGGGGCGGTGGCGGCGAGGGGTGTGGCGATGGGCCCACGGCCGCACGCCACCACCCACTCCACCTCGGGGAATCGGAAGCGCAGCTGGTGGGCGATCTCCCACACCGGTTCGGCGGACGTCAGCAGGCACTGCAGCTCGTCTCCGAGGGTGACGGCGAAGCGCGCGGCGAGGAAGCGACGGTAGCGGGCGTTGAAGTCCTTCAGCGCGGCGCGGAGCGCGGACTGGAGGCGGGCGCGTCGCGCCGCGGGGAGGACGCGGGAGTGGACGGCGTCGGCGATGAGGGCGACGTAGACTTTGGACATTTTACGTCATATCTGGCAAATGTGACGAATTTCGTCATAACTACATCGATTGACGATTAATGTCAAGTGCGCTGCATGTGACGCCCTATCGTGTCCCGAACAGCCGGTCCCCCGCGTCCCCCAGGCCGGGAAGGATGTAGCCGTGGTCGTTCAGCTGGCGGTCGAGTGCCGCGGCGAAGATGGAGACGTCGGGGTGGGCCTGGAGCATGCGCCGCACGCCCTCGGGGGCGGCGACCAGGCAGAGGAAGCGGATCCGCTGGGCGCCCGCGTGCTTGAGGGCGCTCACGGCGTCGACCGCCGAGCCGCCGGTGGCGAGCATCGGGTCGAGCAGGAAGAAGTCGCGGGCGTCTTCGTCGGAGGGGATCTTGAAGTAGTAGTCCACCGGCTCGAGGGTGTCGTGCTCGCGGTAGATGCCGATGTGCCCGACGCGCGCCGAGGGGATCAGCTGGGCGATTCCTTCGACCATGCCGAGCCCGGCGCGCAGGATCGGCACGAGCACGAGCTTCTTTCCCGCGACGCGCGCGCCGCGCATGCGCTCGAGCGGCGTCTCCACCTCGACCGCCTCGACGGGCAGGTCTTTCGTCACCTCGTAGGCCATGAGCATCGCGATCTCGTTCACGAGCTGCTTGAAGTCGCGCGTCGCCGTGCTCCGCTCGCGCAGGATCGTGAGCTTGTGCTGGATGAGGGGATGAGCGAGCACGCTGAGGTTCGGGAACTCGGGGTGCGACATGGCGGGGGAAGCTACGTTGCATCACGCTACGACGCTACGCTCCACCAGGTCGCGGTGCAACGTGGCGTCGTGGCGTCGTGCAACGAGTTAGGGATTGATCGGCAGCGTCACCGTCCGGCAAACGCGCTCGCCTTTGGAGCAGACGCTCGCACGGAGGATGGCACCCTTCAGGCTCGCGCCCGCGGGCGCGAACGCGTCGGGGGCGTCGGCAAAGTAGGCGGAGTCGGCGGTCAAGTGCGGCGAGTCGAAACGCAGCACGGCGCCGCCCCGGAGCTCGAGGGCCGGCTTCAGGCGGGCATTGATCTGAGTGCCCGGCTCAGCGACGAGAGTCAAACGAGTGCCGCCGGCCCCGGGGCTCGCGGCCACGTGGAGCCCCTGCGTGTGCTCGTCCAGCAGCGCTTCGATGCGCCGGCTCCATTGCCGGTGTGTGGCGTCGTTCTCGTGGAACTCCCCGGCGTCCGCGTAGCGGATCCTGCCACGCCGGTCCAGCAGCACGTAGCTCGGCCAGTAGCGGATGCCGTATGCGTCCCAGGTGCGGCGGTCGTTGTCCTGCGCGACCGGATACTGGATGCCGTAGGCGCGCAGTGCCCGGCGGACGTTCTCCCGGTCGTGCTCCCCCGAATAGGGAGGGAACTCGGGCGTGTGGATGCCGATGATCGTGAGCCCGCGGTCGCGGTATTGCCCGTCGAAATCGATGAGGGACGGCAGGCTGCGCGTGCAGTTGCCGCAGGTGTAGACCCAGAAGTTGAGCAGCACCACGCGGCCCCGCAGGTCCTCGAGCCGGAGCGGGCGGTCGGTGTTGAGCCAGCTGTCGTTGGCGAGCTCTGGAGCGACTCGACCGGTGTCGAGGTGCGTCGGGGACGACGGGGCGGCAGCCCCGGTCAGCCGGGCGGACAGCGTCGGCCCATGGACCCGGAGGCCGAGCGCGACGGTGATCGCGATAACGAGGAGCAGCGAGAGGCTGCGCATGGGTCGCAAGAGATACGAACCGGAGGGCGGCGGCGGATGTGGCACGCCGGCCTCGCCACGGCGGACCAGGCGCTTAGCTTACTCCTGGAGTCAGCCGCCTCACGCAGCTCGACGATCGCAGCTACGTCCGAAAGGTCGTTGTCATCAGCTACTGACGCCGGCTGCGACGAGAAGGGGCGGCCGGAGCGACCCGACTCTATGTTGATCAATTGTCTGTGAGCGACCTCGAGACGCGCCTGCAAGCGGCGCTGGGTGACTCCTACCGGATCGAGCGGGAGTTGGGCGGGGGCGGTATGAGCCGCGTGTTCCTGGCTCAAGACACCACGCTCGGCCGCCGCGTCGTCGTGAAAGTACTCCCTCCCGAGATGGCCGCCGGGGTGAACATGGAACGCTTCCGGCGCGAGATCCAGCTCGCGGCGTCGCTCCAGTACCCGCACATCGTCCCGCTCCTCACGGCTGGCTCCTCGGGCGATCTGCTCTACTACGTGATGCCGTTCATCGGGGGCGAGTCCTTGCGGGTGAAGCTGGCGCGCGAAGGAGAGCTTCCGCTGGCCGAGGTCGTGAAGGTCCTGTTGGACGTCACCGACGCGCTGGCGTACGCGCACCGCCACGGTGTGGTCCACCGCGACATCAAGCCGGACAATGTGCTCATCACCGAGGGCCACGCCGTAGTGACCGACTTCGGCGTGGCGAAGGCGGTGAGTGCGTCGAGCGGCCGCTCCAGCCTCACCTCGCTGGGCGTGGCGCTTGGCACGCCGGCCTACATGGCGCCTGAGCAGGCCGCGGCCGACCCGAACACGGACCACCGGGCCGACATTTACGCCCTCGGGTCGCTGGCCTACGAGATGCTCGCCGGCCGCACGCCGTTCACCGCCCCGACGCCCCAG
>QHVD01000136.1 GCA_003222235.1 Gemmatimonadota bacterium
GCGCCGAGCCGGAGGTCGCGATCCACCTCGGACGGGACGTCCCGGGGGGCGCGGACGGAGAAGCGGCGCGCGCCGCGATCGCCGCGCTCGGAGCCGCGATCGAGCTGGTCGACATCGACCGGCCTTTGGACGACCTGGAGGCGATCCTGGCCGCCAACGTCTTCCATCGCGCGGTGGTGCTCGGGCCGCCGCGGAGCGAGCGGGCCGGCGGCGCGCTCGGGGGGGTGATCGCGCGGGCGTTCCACAACGGCGACCAGGTCGCCAGCGTGGAGGCGGCGGCCGCCGCCGGCGATCTCTCCGCGGTGGTGCGCCACGTCGCCGACTGGCTTGCCGCCTTCGGCGAGCGGCTCTGCGCCGGCGACCGCATCATCTGCGGGTCGCTCGCGCCGCCGATCTGGGTGAAGCCGGGGGACCGCGTGCGGGTGGATCTCGGGCCGCTCGGGGCTGTCGAGGTCGCGCTCACGGCGTAGGCGGGGCTAAGGAAACGCGCATGAGCCACCCGCACCTTGCGTGCGCGAACCCACGCCGCCCGGCCTGCTGCTGTTGATGAACGCGGGTGAGCGGCGGCTCAGGTGACCTATCGTCTGGGCGACCTCCTTCGTGGTCTCCAGGGCCTCGGGGGGGCGAGGGCGCGGATCAGGGCAGCAAGGTCGCGATGCTCGCGCACGCGAGTGCGTCATGCCTGCATCGGCCCTACCCACTGCGCGCCCCAGGGGATTTGGCGGTCGCCCTGTAGCTCGCTCTTGCAGGCACGCGCCTCGTGCAGGCTCGCAAGCCGGCCCCGGGTCGCTTCGCCGTCGCATGGATCGCTTCCCCCCACGCGCTCGCCATGCGCAGCGAATGCGCAAGCCGCGTGGTCACCCGCCCGGTTGCTGCGGCCGATGCCACTGCAACGACTACGGCATCCTCCGGCGCTGCGCCTGATATCCTCTGCCTTCTGAGTAGATAGCGAGGGCGCATGGAGGGTGCGCGACGGGCGTTCCGCAGCGCCCGTTGCACATCGCCGTCGTCGGGCGCGCGGCTGCGGCACGCATCTTGAACCAAGCGGTGCGCAGCATCGCAAACGTAACGCGTGCGCCGGCTCGCGAACGCGCGGCCAAGAAGGGGTCAACAGATGGGCGAAACGAAGTCATCTCGTGGAGGGCGGGGAGTGCGACTACTGCACCGTACACGGCGCATCCTGGCCGTGGCCTGTGCGACGCTCTACGCCGCGCTCTACCTCGTCATGTCGCACCCGTTGGTGCTCCCATGACGAAAACGACGAAGGGCGACCGTAAGGGGCAGGCGCTCGCGGAGCTGGGCATCATCGTCACCCTGCTCATCACCATCACCCTCGGTGTCGTGGAGTTCGGCTACGGCTTCTTCGCCCTCCACGTAGTCACGCAGGCGACCGCAGCCGGTGCCCGGGCGGCCTCGGTGCTGGCGATCGGCAACCGGGATGCCTGTGGGCGGATCGTCGATACCACCGCCATCGCGACCCTCGTGCGCACGCAGGTGGGCAGCGTCGTGACGCTCGACTCGACTAGCCCGCAGGTGCAGCAATGCGACTCCTCGTCAGTGGGAGGAGGGTGCCAGCCGATCACCGGCGACGGGGCGAGCGTGCCGTGTTCCACTTCCCCCATGCCGAAAGTCCGCGTCACCGTGAGCGGCACGGTGCCTCGCATCTTCGGGCTGTTCGGGTCTAGCCCACGCGCCTTCTCGCGGACCGAGACCTTCCGTGACGAAGGCCGATGAGAGCCAAGAGGAGACCATGAAGGATCGGACGAATCAGGGGGGACAGGCGCTCATCTACACGGGCGTGCTCAGCTTGGCGTTCTTTGCCTTGGCGGCCATCGCGGTGGACGCGGGGCGGCACGTGTTCGTGGGCCGGGAGACGCAAGCGATCGCGGATGCCACCGCGCTCGCAGGAGCCACGGCGCTCGCTAGGGGCGGAGACGCCGTGTCCGGGGCGACTAGCTTCGCCCCACAGGACTCCGTGGACGGCCAAGCCGCCACCATCGGATCAGGTGACGTGCAGGTCGGCAGCTGGAGCGGCAGCACGTTCGCGGTTGGCGGCTTGTCACCGAACGCGGTCAAGACTACTCCCAGCTTCACGATCAACAATATATTCGGTCTGTGGTCACCTACCAGCACGATCCATCGGGAGGCCATAGCGGCCTTCCAAGCTGCGCCGCCGCTACCCATCGTGCTCTGCGGCACCGATCCGAACACCGGTGGGCCGAAAGACTGGAATGCCGTCTCCAGCGTCACCATCAAGTTCAGCACGTCGAATGGCGGCACTGATGCCAACACCGCCGCTTGGGCGGCCTATTCTAACCCGCAGCTTACTGCCCAATCCCAGGGCTTCGGGCCCGCGGTGCAGGGCTATCTACCTCCGAGTTGTGGAGGGCCCACGCCTAGCTGGGTGCCCACTCCGCAGACTGTAGGGCAGAGCATCCCGATCAGCAACGGCAGCATGACCAATTTGTGTCATGGTCTGCTGCCGCCCTCGGTTGGTGGTAGCTGCAACATCGAGGGCCAGACCTTTCTCTTCCCGATAGTCGACGCCATCTGCTATCAGCCGCTCAATGGCTCTCCCAAGATCACTGGCTTCATACCGATCAAGATCGACACGCTTCCAACGGACTGCACGAGCGGGTGGGCGTTGACCGGCCACGTGGTGGACAGTTGCGCCACCGCCCCGAGCGCCACCACCTGCCCGAGCGCGGGGCTCGTAGAGTAAGAGGGCATGCACGGTCTCCCTGGTGGTCTTCGACCCCGGTCGCCTGCCCGAGATGATGGGCCACCTCGGTAAGGGTTTGCAGGCGTTCAGGAAGGGGCTGCACGAGCCGCCCGAGAGCGAGAAGGCGTCCCAGAGCGACGACCCGTCGAAAACCAGCCGAGAAGCCTGACGTGACGGCTTCAATCCTCTATGGCAGGAAGTGCAGATCGGCTTCAACACCATCGCACCGCAGCAGTTTACCTCGGACAACGACATCATCGCCGCCGCGAACGCCGGCCAGATCACGTTGACGCCGACGACCGAGGTGTATCGTTGTTCTGTGCTCGGGCCGAAAAAGTAGCGCCGCCGGGGTTCCGAAGACGATCAAGCGCCGTGTCCGTCATCGCGACGTGCCCGCAGTGCCGCGAGGAGGTGCTGGAGGCCTACGACACGGCAGCGGACGTACGCATCGCCGCACCCGTGGAGCAGGTGCTGCCGGCGGTGCGGGACCAGATTCGGTGAGACGCGAGCCGTTCGGGCAGACGGGTGTTGC
>QHVD01000137.1 GCA_003222235.1 Gemmatimonadota bacterium
CCCGACGATCCCGCAGAAGGACGCCGGCTGGCGCACGGAGCCGCCGGTCTCCGAGCCCAGCGCCGCCGGCACGGTCCCGGCGGCCACGAGCGCCGCCGAGCCGCCGGACGAGCCGCCCGGGACCCGCGCCTTGTCGAACGGATGGAGCGTCCTCCCGTAGGCCGAGTGCTCGGTGGACGAGCCCATGCCGAACTCGTCGCAGTTCGTCTTGCCGGCGACGAGCGCGCCGGCCGCTTTGAGCTTCGTCACCGCGGTCGCTTCGTAGGGCGAGCGGTAGCCCGCGAGGATCTTCGAGCCGCAGGTGGTCGTGAACTCGAGCGTGCAGATGTTGTCCTTCACCGCCACGGGCATGCCGTACAGCACGCCGGACGGGTGGGCGGCCTTGGCCTGCAGCGCGAGGGAGGCGCGCAACTCCTTCGGCGCCGTGAGACCGGCGTTCAGCCGCCGGGCCTTGACCATCCGGTCGGCCGCCGCCCTGGCGTGGGCAAGCGCCTCGCCGGGATCCCCCACGCTCACGCCTCCGGCTCCTCGAACTGGCCGAGCTTCGGCACGACGAAGAAGCCTGCCTTAAACGCGGGGGCGAGCCGATCGGGCCCGAACGCGAGCGGCCACGGTCTCACCTCGTCGGCGCGGAACCGCACCGCGTCGGGCCCCGGCACGAACGGCCGCGCGCCCTCGCTCGCCGGCACGGCGCTGATCTGAGCCACGAAGTCCAAGATGCGTGACATCTGCTCGGTCAGGACCGGGAGCGCCGCTTCGTCCACCTCGAGCTCCGCGAGCCGCGCGATTTTCAGCACATCCTCACGCGTGACGCTCATGCCCCCTCCCAATCGCGCTCGAGCCCCGCGTAGGCCACGAGCAGCTGCTTGGCCCCGATCTCCTGGTCATCGAACTCGACCGTCACCTTCAAGTCGCGCCCCGAGCCGGAAATGGCAAGGATCACGCCGCCGCCGAATTTCCGATGCCGCACGCGCTCCCCCGCCGCATAACGGGGCGCGTCCTGCGAGATCTCGGCATGCCAGTCCACCTCCACCGGCGCGCGCGCCGCGCGACGCGCCCGCCCGGCCGCGGTGCGTTGCGCGCGGTCCCACGTCGGCGTCGTGCTGCGCTCTTCCACCACGCGCGGCGGCAGCGCTTCCAGGAAGCGCGACGGCTCGGAGACCTCGAGCCGGCCGTTCCGGTAGCGGGTGCGCGCCCATGAGAGATACAATTTTTCTCGCGCGCGCGTGAGTCCCACATAGCACAGCCGCCGCTCCTCCTCGAGACCGCCGGGCTCTCCCGCCGCCCGCGCGAGCGGGAACAACCCGTCCTCGAGACCGGCGAGCGCCACCACCGGCCACTCCAGGCCCTTCGCCATGTGGACCGTCATCAGCGTCACGCCACTCGACGCCCCGGTACCCTGGTCGGCCGGCGTGACGAGCGCCGCGTGCGTGAGGTAGCGCTCGAGCAGGGTCGGCCCGGGCTCCCCTTCGCCTTCCGCGTCGGCCGCTGCAGTCTCCGCCCACTGCGCGGCTCCCGCGATGAGCTCCTGCACGTTCTCGAGGCGCTCGATCCCCTCAGGGCCCTCCTCCGCGAGATACTGGCCGTACCCGGTCGCCGCGATCACCTGCTCCAGCACGGTCGCCGGGTCGGCCCGGCCATAGCGCGCCCGCAGCTGGTCGATCAGCCCGGCGAGGCCCTGGAACGCCTCCCGCACATTGGGCCGGAGGTCGGGAAGCCGGTCCGCCGCGCGCGCCGTCTCGAGCAGCGGCTTGCGCCACTGGCCGGCCGCCCGCACGAGCTGCGCGAGCGAAGCGTCCCCGATCCCGCGCCGCGGGACGTTCACGACGCGCGCCAGCGCCTCGTCATCGGCGGGATTGGCGATGAGGCGCAGGTAGGCGAGGACGTCCCGCACTTCGCGCCGCTCGTAGAAGCTCACCGCACCCACCAACCGATACGGGATGCCGCGGAACCGGAACGCTTCTTCCAGCGGGCGGGACTGCGCGTTGGTGCGGTACAGGATCGCCAACCCTTCGTAGGGCGCCTCGGTCTCGGCCGCGACCCGCGCGTACTCGCTCGCCAGCCATTCCGCTTCGTCGCGCTCGTCGGCCGCCGTCAGGAGGATGACGGGGTCGCCGCCCTGCTTGGCCGTGAACAGCGTCTTGCCGAGTCGCCGCGCGTTCTCCGCGATGACGCCGTTCGCCGCATCGAGGATGACCTGGGTCGAGCGATAGTTCTGCTCCAGCTTGATGAGCGTGGTCCCCGCGGCCCCCGCGGCCCCGGAGCAGTCGTCCTGGAACGACAGCATGTGCCGCACGTCCGCGCCGCGCCAGCCGTAGATCGCCTGGTCGTCGTCGCCGACCACGAACAGGTTTCCGTGCTCGGCCGCGAGCAGCTTCACCAGCCGGTACTGCGCCGCGTTCGTGTCCTGGAACTCGTCGACCAGGACGTGCTCGAAGCGCCGCTGCCAGTAGGCCAGGCGCTCGGGATGCTCCCGGAACAGGGTGAGCGGGTAGAGCAGCAGGTCGTCGAAGTCCATCGCATTCGCCTGCTTCAGCGCGGCTCCGAGCACCGCGTAGACCTCGGCCGCGACCCGCTCCAGCGGGCTCTCCGCCCGGGCGCCGAGCTCTTCGGGGAGGAGCATGCGGTTCTTGGCGCCCGAGATGATGGCGTGGATGGCGCGGGGTGGATTGGCCTTGGGGGAGAGTCCGCGCTGGTCGAGCAACCGCTTGATGAAGGACTCCGAGTCGTCTGAATCGTAGATCGTGAAGTTGGAACCGAAGCCGAGCCGCGCGGCTTCGCGCCGCAGCAGCCGGGCGGCGAGGGCGTGAAAGGTGCCGATCCAGAGGCCCCGGGGGTCCGCGCCCAGCAGCCCGGCGATGCGCGAGCGCATCTCGCCCGCCGCCTTGTTGGTGAACGTGACCGCGAACACGCGCTCGGGAGGCACACCGCGCTCGTGAATGAGGTGGGCGATCCGCGCGGTGAGGACACGCGTCTTTCCCGACCCGGCCCCGGCAAGCACGAGCAGCGGCCCGCCGGCATGGCGCACCGCTGCCTCCTGGGCGGGATTGAGCGCTAGGCTCACGTTAGGGTCCCCGAGCTCTCACGACGCGGCCACCAGCGGAAATTCGATCACGAACTCGCTCCCGACGGGGCCCGGACGATAGAGGACCCGTCCACCGTGCTGCTGCTCGACGATGCGGCGCGTGAGCGCGAGGCCCAGCCCCCACCCTCCCGGTTTGGTGGACACGCCGGGCTGGAACAGGCGCGCCCGCACGTCCGGAGGCACGCCGGGTCCGTCGTCCTTCACGCTGACGCGGGCCACCTGGCCCACGGACTCGACGCGGACTTCGATCCGTCCGCCGCGCCCGCTCAGGGCGTCGAGGGCGTTCTTGATCAACGCCTCGAGCGCCCACTCGACCAGGACGGGGTCGCCGCGCGTCATCGGCCCCCGCCCCGCCGCTGCAAGCTGCAGCGCGACCGGATTCGCCAGGGTGGGGAGCCGCGGGCGAAAGTAGCCGACGACCCGCTCCGCCGCGGCCCCCAGCGCCACAGGCTCCGTCCGGGACGGCAGGCCGATGCGCTCGAAGCGCTTCGCCACTCGCTCGAGTCGTTCCGCGTCCGCCTCAAGATGAGTCATCAGGTCGCGGCCAGGTGTATCGGGATTCTCCCGCAGGTAGCCGATCCATCCCGT
>QHVD01000138.1:0-4713 GCA_003222235.1 Gemmatimonadota bacterium
CTCGAGGTTCGAGCCGCGGTACTTGTAGGAGATCTGCTTGCGGGCGATCGGTCTTGCCTTCCCCTTGGGGTCCACGACCGTCACCTCCGTGACGATCTCGGCGAACTCGGCGCCGTGCGCGCCCGCGTTCATCACCACGCCGCCGCCCACGGTGCCCGGAATCCCGATGAACCGCTCGACTCCGGCGAATCCTGCCTCGGCCGTGCGCCGCGACAGGATGGGGATGGGTAGCCCCGCGCCCACGATCGCGGTCGCGCCCTTCATCTCAAAGCGGTCCAGCCCCTTCCCCATGCGAATCACGAAGCCCGGGAAGCCGCCATCTTTCACCAGCACGTTCGAACCGAGCCCCAGCGCGATCCACGGGAGCCCCCGCTCATCGGCCAGGTCCAGCGCTTTCGCCACGTCGTCCGCGTCGGCTGGGGCCAACAGATACCTCGCCGGGCCACCGATCCGGTACGTGGTGTAGCGCGCCAGCGGCTCGTTCTCGAGCAGGCGGCCGCGGAACTTCACCTTCGGGGCGGACGGCGCCGCGGCGGGCTGGGACGCCGGCGCCCGCTTCGCCCCCGCCTTGAGCGCCGGCTTCACCGCCCTCTTGGCGTCCCCCCCCCCCTTCGCCGCGCTTTTCGCTACGTCCGCACCACCGGCACGTGATTTGGTACCTGTGCCCTTGCGGCTGCCGCTGCCGGTCTTTCCACGGTCGCTTTTTCGTGCCATTCCTGGAGACTCCTTACGCTACCCGTACGGCTGCGCAGGGCGATGACCGCGTCACTGGCGGCGCTCGCCGCCGACATCGTGGTCGTGTACGGTACCCCGTGCATCAGCGCAGCCCGCCGAATGGCGTAGTCGTCCGCCTGCGTGAACTTGCCGAGGGGGGTGTTGATGAGCAGCTGCACCTCCCCCGAGACGATCAGGTCGATTGCGTTCGGCCGTCCCTCGTGCACCTTCGCCACCCGTTCCGCCGGGATGCCGCGCGCCCGCAGATACTGGACGGTGCCCTCAGTGGCGAGGATGCGGAACCCCATCTCGTGAAAGCGCCGCACGATCGGCACAACGGTCGGCTTGTCCGAGTCGTTCACCGTGACGAAGATCGCCCCGTCGAGCGGCAGGCTGCCGTCGGCGGCGATCTGCGCCTTGGCGAACGCCATCCCGAAGCTGTCGGCGAACCCCATCACCTCCCCGGTGGAGCGCATTTCCGGGCCCAGGATGGTATCCACGCCGGGGAGTTTGGTGAAGGGGAAGACCGCCTCCTTCACCGCCACCCCGGGGACCGGAAGCTCGTCGGGAACGCCCAATTCGTCCAGGGTCCGGCCGACCATCACAGCGGCCGCGAGCTTGGCCAGCGGCGTCCCGGTCGCCTTGCTCACGAACGGAACGGTGCGGGACGCCCGCGGGTTGACCTCGAGCACGTGCACGATGCCGTCCTTGATGGCGTACTGGACGTTGATGAGCCCGACCACGCCCAGGGCGGCGGCGAAGGCCTGGGTGTAGCGGCGCATCTCCTCGACCTGGCGGTCCCCGATGAGGTACGGGGGCAGGACGCAGGCCGAGTCGCCGGAATGGACGCCCGCGTCTTCGATGTGCTGCATCACCCCCCCGATCACGCAGCGCCGGCCGTCGGCGATGGCGTCCACATCCCCCTCGAAGGCGTCTTCCAGGAAGCGGTCGATGAGCACGGGATGCTCGGGCGCCACGCGGGCCGCCTTCGCAAAGTACTCGCGCAGGGAGCCTTCGTCGTAGACGATCTCCATGGCTCGGCCGCCGAGCACGTACGAAGGGCGCACCAGCACGGGATAGCCGATGCCGGGCGCCACGGCCACCGCTTCCTCCACCGATCGCGCGATGCCGTTGGCGGGCTGCGTGACGCCGAGCCGACGGGCGAGCGCCTGGAAGCGCTCCCGGTCTTCGGCGATGTCGATCGAGTCGGGCGGCGTGCCGAGGATGGGCACGCCCGCCGCCTCCAGCGCTTTCGTGAGCCCGAGTGGCGTCTGGCCGCCGAGCTGCACCACGACGCCCTTGGGGCGCTCCCAGCGCACGATCTCGATCACATCCTCGAAGGTGAGCGGCTCGAAGTACAGCTTGTCCGAGATGTCGAAGTCGGTGGAGACGGTCTCCGGGTTGGAGTTGATCATGATCGTCTTGTAGCCCAGCTCGCGAAACGCGAGCCCGGCGCGGACGCAGCAGTAGTCGAACTCCACTCCCTGGCCGATGCGGTTCGGGCCGCTGCCGAGAATCACGATCCCCTGCTCGCCCAACGGCACGGACTCGTTCTCGTCGTCGTACGAGCCGTACAGGTACGGCGTCGCCGACGGGAACTCGCCCGCGCAGGTGTCCACCGTCTTGTACGCCGGGCGCACGCCGATCTCCCAGCGCCGCGCCCGGATCGCGTCCTCTGTCGTGGCGCCGAGCTGGGCGAGCTGCCGGTCGCTGAACCCCATCCGCTTCATCCGCCGTAGCTCGACCGCGCCCACCGCTCGCAGCCCGGTGAACCACCGCTCGGCCGCGAGGAGCTCCTCCATTTGATAGAGGAACCAGGGGTCGATCCCGGACGCCGTGGCGATCTCGTCCACGGGCACCCCGGCGGCGAGCGCCCGCTTGATCTGGAAAACGCGCTCCGGCGTGGGGGTCCGGAGGGCCACGCGGAGGTCGTCAGGCGAGTCGCTGGTGAGCCGATCGTCGGCGAGCGACGCGCCCTGAGCCCACCCGGCCCGGCCGGCCTCGAGCGCGCGCAGGCCTTTCTGGAACGCTTCCTTGAACGTCCGGCCGATCGCCATGGCCTCTCCCACCGACTTCATCTGCGTCGTGAGGCGGTAATCGGCGGTGGGGAACTTTTCGAAGGCGAAGCGCGGCACCTTCACCACGACGTAGTCGAGCACGGGCTCGAACGACGCCGGCGTCGTCCTCGTGATGTCGTTCGGCAGCTCGTCGAGGGTGTAGCCTACGGCCAGCTTCGTCCCGATGCGCGCAATCGGGAACCCCGTCGCCTTGGAGGCGAGCGCTGAGCTGCGTGAGACGCGGGGGTTCATCTCGATCACGAGCATCTCGCCGTCCGCCGGGTTCACGGCGAACTGGATGTTGCACCCCCCCGCCTCGACGCCGATCTCGCGGATGATCGCGATGGCGGCGTCGCGCATCCGCTGGTACTCGCGGTCGGTGAGCGTCATCGCCGGCGCGACGGTGATCGAGTCGCCGGTATGCACCCCCATCGGGTCGACGTTCTCGATCGAGCACACGATGACGACATTGTCGCGCCGGTCGCGCATCACCTCGAGCTCGAACTCCTTCCAGCCGAGGACGCTGCGCTCGATCAGCGTGGTGTGCACGGGCGAGAGCTCAAGCGCCCGCCCCACGAGCTCCTCGAGCTCCGCGCGGTTGTAGGCGACGCCGCCGCCCGTCCCGCCCAGCGTGAACGACGGGCGGATCACCGCGGGATAGCCGACCTCGGCCGCGGCGCCGAGCCCTGCAGCGACCGACGCGACCGTCCGCCCGTCGGGGATAGCGAGGCCGACGCGCCGCATCGCGGCCGCGAACTCGGCCCGGTCCTCGGCCATCTGAATCGCGCGGGCGTTCGCGCCGATCAGCTCCACCCCGAAACGCTCCAGCGTCCCGTCGCGCGCCAGCGCCATCGCCACATTGAGCGCCGTCTGACCGCCCATCGTCGGCAGCAGCGCGTCGGGCCGCTCGCGCTCGATCACGCGGCGCACCCAGTCGGCGTTCACCGGCTCGATGTAGGTCCGGTCGGCGAGCTCGGGGTCGGTCATGATCGTCGCCGGGTTCGAGTTCACCAGCACGACCGTGTAACCCTCTTCCTTGAGGGCTTTCACCGCCTGGGTGCCGGAGTAGTCGAACTCGGCCGCCTGCCCGATCACGATCGGGCCCGAGCCAAGCAGCAGCACGCGGTGGAGGTCAGTCCGTCTGGGCATCGACTACGTCCCGCAGAATGTCGTCGAGCGAGCGGCGCGGCGCCCAGCCGGTGGCGGCCTGGAGCTTGGAGGCGTCCCCGACGAGATGGGGGATGTCCCCGCCGCGCACGAGGTCGGGGTCGGCCTCCGGGATCAGCCGCACGCCGACGAGCGCCGTGAGCCGATAGAACAGCTCCTCCAGCGACAGCCCCTGGCCGGACGCGACATTGTAGATCTCGCCAGGCTGCCCCCGGACCAGCAACCGCACGTACGCGTCCACCACGTCCTGGACGTGGAGAAACTCGCGCACCGGCTCGAGGTTCCCCACATTGACGGCGGGGGCGCCGGCACGCTTGGCGAACTTGAGGCGCTGGGCAAACGCCGGCACGACGAAGCGCGCGTCCTGGCCCGGCCCAGTGTGGGCGAACGCGCACGCCGACGCGCCGCCACGCCTCGAGCGCCGCCAGTTCGGCCCCCGCCTTGGTCGCCGCATAGGGGGAGCAGGGCGCGACGGGATCGGTTTCGCGCCGCGGCCGCGGGTCGCCCCGCCCGTACACCTCCCCGGTGGATGCCACCAGGAGCAGAGGGTCAGCGCCCTCGGTCCGCTTCGCTTCCACGAGCACGTGCACGATGCGCGCCGTCCCCCCTGCATTCACCGCCCACGCGTACCCCGGGTCCCGCATGGCGTCCGACCCCGACGATAGGGCGGCCAGATGCACGATGGCGTCGTAGCGGACGTCCACGCAGGCACGCACCGACTCCTGGTCGGTGAGCTCGAGCGGCACCCAGTGTACCGCCTCCCGCTCCTCGACGG
>QHVD01000138.1:4741-5296 GCA_003222235.1 Gemmatimonadota bacterium
CGGCGCCCCGCGGCGCGTCCTGGGACGGCCGGGTCGCACCGTACACCTCACGCCCATCGGCGAGCAGGCGGCGCACCAGCAAGCGACCTACGAACCAGTCGGCTCCCGTGACGAGGATACTCACCGCACACGCTCCAGGTCCGCGTCCACCATGATCCGGACCAGCTCCGCGAAAGTCACGCGCGGCGCCCACTCCAGCTCGAGCCGGGCCTTGGACGCGTCCGCCTGCAGCCGCTCCACGTCCGCCGGCCGCACGAACCGCGGATCTACCTTGACGTACGTTCTCCAATCGAGCCTCGCGTGGGAGAAGGCGACCTCGCACAACTCCCGCACCGTGTGCATCTCTCCCGTGCCGATCACGTAGTCCGCGGGCGTGGGACGCTGCAGCATCCGCCACATGGCCTCGACGTAGTCGCCGGCGAAGCCCCAGTCCCGCCGCGCGTCGAGGTTGCCGAGCAGCAGCTCCCGGTCCTTCCCCCTCACGATCCGAGCCACCCCGTGGGTCACCTTGCGGGTGACGAACTCGAGCCCGCGGCGGGGCGACTCGTGGTTGAA
>QHVD01000138.1:5311-10329 GCA_003222235.1 Gemmatimonadota bacterium
GTTGAACAGGATACCACTCACCGCGAACAGCCCGTACGACTCGCGGTAGTTCACCGTGATCCAGTGGCCGTACACCTTGGCCACGCCGTACGGGGAGCGCGGGTAGAACGGGGTCGTCTCGCGTTGCGGCGTCTCTTGCGCGTTGCCGAACATCTCGGAGGAGCTGGCCTGGTAGAAGCGGGCCTCGGGGTGCGCGAGCCGCACGGCCTCGAGCAGCCGCGTCACGCCCAGGGCCGTGAACTCACCCGTGAGCACCGGTTGGCTCCAGGAGGTGGGGACGAAACTCTGCGCCGCGAGGTTGTAGACCTCGTCCGGCTTCGCGTCGCGCACGACCGACGTCAGGGAGTGCTGATCGAGCAAGTCCGCGGGCACGATGTGCACCCGGTCCAACAGGTGGCCGATCCGCTCGTAGGAGTCGTGGGAGGTGCGGCGCACCACGCCAACCACCTCGTACCCCTTGTCGAGCAACAGTTCGGCGAGATAGGACCCATCCTGCCCGGTGATGCCGGTGATGATCGCTGTGCGGCGGCGGGGTTGTCCCTGCTGCTTCACGGGCTTAGCTTTGGGCGGCGTTGCCCCGCGCTTGCGCGCGGGGTTAGTTCCCCCGCCCTGACGGCCGGGGTGATGTTTGGGACTCATACCTTCTTCACGTCTGACAGGCCCATGGCGCGAGTGTGTGAGATTTGTGGCAAGGGCCCCACGGTGGGGCACCGCGTCAGCCACGCAAACAACAAGACGAACCGGCGCTGGTACCCCAACCTCCAGCGGGTCCGGGCGCTGGTGGACGGCAAGGTCCGGCGCCTGCGCGTCTGCACCCGCTGTCTCAAGTCCAACCGCGTCACCAAAGCGGCCTAACGAAAAGGGGGACTTCGCCAGTCCCCCCTTCGTCGCGCCGCCCCGTCTCTCAGTCCGCCGCCCCCTCAGCGGCCCGAGCCCGACGCGGCGCGTTCACTCACTCAGGAGCTCGATGCGGGCCACGTCTGCGCCGTCGCCCGCGCGATGTCCCAGCTTCACGATCCGCGTGTAGCCACCCGGCCGCGACGCGAACCTCGGGCCCAGGTCGGTGAACAGTTTATGGGTGACCGCGCGGTCCTTGAGGCGGCGCTCCACGAGCCGCCGGGCATGCAGGTCTCCCCGGCGCGCCAGCGTGATCAGCCGCTCCGCGAACGGACGCAACTCCTTCGCCTTCGCCTCCGTCGTCACCACCCGGTCGTGCTGGAACAGGCTGGTCGCCAGGTTGCGGAGCAGCGCGCGCTTGTGGCTCGAGGTGCGCGAGAGCTGCCGGCCCTTGGCGCGATGCCGCATTACTGCTCCGCCCCTTCCCCCTCCGCCTCGGCGAGCTGGGCTTGCGGCGGCATACCCTCATCCGTGATCCGCAGCTCCCCCTCGGTCTCCTCGAATTTCATCCCGAAGTTGAGCCCCTCGCGGCGCAGCAGCTCGGCGATCTCGCCCAGCGCCTTCTCCCCCACGTTTTTCACCTTCAGCAGGTCCTCCTCGCGGTACTGCACGAGGTCGCCCAGGGTGCGGATGTTCGAGTTCTTGAGCGAGTTGACGGAGCGGACCGAGAGGCCCACGTCGTCGATGCTGCGGCTGAGGACGTCCCGCAGCCGGCTCGTAGCGGCGCCGCCGTTCCCCGCGGGCTGGGCGGCGACCATCGGCACCTTCCCGAAGTCCACGAAGTAGCGGAAGTGCTCCTGCGCGAGCGCCGCCGCGTAGGCCACGGCGTCCTCGGGCGAGAGCGTGCCGTTGGTCTCGACGGTGAGCGTGAGCCGGTCGTAGTCGGTGCGCTGTCCGACGCGCGTCTCGGCAACCGTGAAGTTGGCGCGCCGCACCGGGTTGTAGATCGAGTCGACGCGCACGATGTCCACCGGCATCGTCCGGTCGAGGGGATGCTGCTCGGCCTCCACGTAGCCGCGGCCTTTGTTCACGTATAGCTCGCCGCCGATCTCGCGATCATCCTGGAGCGTGAACAGCAGCTGGTCCTGGTTCACGATCGTCGCGGCGCTGTGCGCCTCGATGTCGCGGGCGTAGACCGGGCCTGCCTTGTCGCGCTTGATGCGGAGCACGGCCTCGTCCACGTCGGGTACGAGCACCAGCGTGAGCTGCTTCAGCCGCTGGATGATCTGGTGCACGTCCTCGACGACGCCGGAGACCGTCTGGTGCTCGTGGACCACGCCGTCCAGGCGGAATGCCCAAACCGCCGCGCCGCGCAACGAGCTGAGCAACATGCGGCGCAGGGCGTTGCCGAGCGTGTATCCATAGCCTCGCTCCAGCGGCTGGAGCCGGAACTCGGCGGCGTTCGCGTTGTCCTCCCGTTTGGTCATCTCGACCAGGTGGGGGCGGACGAGCCCGGTCAAATCGAGAGTCGTCATCACTTGGAATAGAGCTCGACGATGAGTTGTTCTTGCGCGGCGATCGGGATGGCGTCGCGGGTCGGCCGCTCGGTCATCTTCCCCACCGCTTTGTCGGTATCGACCTGAATCCACGACACGGGTTGCCCTCGGCCGAACTGCTCCAGCGCGTGCCTCACCTGCACCAGCTCGCGGCTCGCTTCGGCGACGCGGACCTCGTCGCCCGGGCGCACGTGGTACGACGAGACGTCGACCGTGCGGCCGTTCACCTGGACATGGCGGTGACTGACCAGCTGGCGAGCCTGCCGGCGCGACGTCGCGAAGCCCATCCGATACACGAGGTTGTCCAGCCGGCTCTCGAGCGCGACCAACAGCGCCTCGCCCGTCACGCCAGGCTCCTTCAGCACGCGGTCGAAGATGTTCCGGAACTGACGCTCCGACACGCCATAGATACGCTTCACCTTTTGCTTCTCGCGCAACTGGCGCGCGTAGTCCGACGCCTTGCGCCGCCGGCCCGACGATTGGCCGTGCTGGCCGGGCGCGTAGGCGCGCCGCTCCACCGCGCACTTCTCGGTGAGGCAACGAGTCCCCTTGAGGAAGAGCTTCGTCCCCTCGCGGCGGCAGAGCCTGCAGACCGGTCCGGTGTAACGGGCCATCGCTCAGACCCGCCGCTTCTTAGGCGGCCGGCACCCGTTGTGCGGAATCGGCGTGACGTCCCGGATCGAGCGGATCTGAAGCCCCGCGGTGGCGAGCGCCTGGATCGCCGACTCGCGCCCGGAGCCCGGCCCCTGCACGCGGACGTGCACGCGCCGCATGCCGAGGTTCAGCGCCTCGCGGGCCGCCTGCTCCGCGGCGACCGTCGCCGCGAACGGCGTGGACTTCTTCGAGCCCGAGAACCCGGCTTTCCCCGAGGAACCCCAGGCGATCGTATTCCCCTGCATGTCCGTGATCGTGATGAGCGTGTTGTTGAACGTCGCCGTGATGTGGGCGATGCCCTCCGCCTCCACGACCTTCTTGGCGCGCTTGGCGCCCGTGGGCTTCGCCTGTGCCATTTACTTTTTGAGCAGGGGCTTCTTCTTGCCCGCGATCGCGCGCCGCGGCCCCTTCTTGGTGCGCGCATTCGTGTGGGTGCGCTGGCCGCGTACCGGCAGCCCCTTGCGGTGTCGCGCGCCGCGATAGGTCCCGATCTCCATCAGCCGCTTGATGTTCATCGCGACGTCGGTCCGCAACGCGCCTTCGACCTTGTAGTCCCGCTCGATCACCTGCCGCAGCCGAGCTACCTCGGCGTCCCGGAGGTCGCGCACACGCGTATCGGGGCTGACCCCGGTCTCGGCGAGCAGCTTTCTCGCGTTGTTCGCGCCGATGCCGAAGATGTACGGGAGGGCGTACTGAATTTTCTTGTCACGCGGCAAATCAACGCCCGCAATACGTGCCATCCCCTAGCCCTGCCGCTGCTTGTGCTTGGGCGTGCGCTTGCAGATGACCCGGATCACACCCCTCCTCCGGATCACCTTGCAGTGCTCGCAAATCGGTTTGACGCTGGTGCGAACTTTCAACGCGCGGGCTCCAGAACAAAAATTCCAATCGAGTCGGGAACTATAGACACGCGCGTAACTTCCCGCAAGGGGCGGGATTACGGTACACCCCCCCCACCCCGATGCCGTCACGGTGCCAGTGTCTCCACGAGCCGCTGATACGCCGCCGCCGGGTCCCTGGCGAGGGTGATCGGTCGACCCACCACCAAGTGGGTCGCGCCGCGGCGGACCGCTTCCGTCGGCGTGACGCTGCGCGCCTGATCGCCGGCGGCATCCTCGGGCGCGCGGACCCCGGGGACGACGATCCACGGTTCCGGACCAAGTACGTGACGTAGCAGGCCGAGCTCCTGGCCCGAGGCGACGACGCCACGCAACCCCGCCTGCATGGCGGCGCGGGCGAGGCGTTCCACTTCTAAGCCGAGATCCGGCACGCCCCGGCCCACGATCGCTTCGAAGTCCCCGGGGGCGTGGGACGTGAGGACGGTGACGCCAACGAGCGCGAGGTCGACCGCCGCCCCAGCAGAGGCGGCGAGCATCGCCCGCCCCCCCAGGCAGTGCACCGTGGCCATCGCCACACCCAGGTCGCGCGCCGCCGCGACGGCGCCGGCGACGGCGCTGGGGATATCATGCCACTTGAGATCGAGAAACACGTTCATGCCCCGCGCGACGAACTCGCGCACCAGCGCCGGCCCGTCACGCACGTACAGCATCGGGCCGATCTTCGCCCATTTGAGTCCCGGGAGACGAGCAGCGAGGGCGAGGGCCTCGCGGCCACTCGGCAAGTCGAGGGCGACAACGAGCTCAGCCACGGACGCCGACGAGCTCCCGCGCGATGCGCTCGGGCGCGCGCGGGTCCGCCAACGCCGCCGTGCCCACGGCGACGAGCGACGCGCCCGCCGCCAGGTATTCGTGCGCGTCGCGGCCGGTGCGGATGCCGCCCACGCCGATCACCGGAATGTCCACCTCCGCGCGCACCTTTCGCGTGGCGAGCACACCGATCGGTAGGAGCGCCGGCCCGCTCACCCCACCAGCGCCCGCACCCAGCCGGCCGTCCAGGATCCCCGGGATGGTGTTCACGAGGGTGACGCCGTCGGCCCCTTCGTCCTCTGCCACCCGAGCGAGCGCCGCCAGG
>QHVD01000138.1:10359-13996 GCA_003222235.1 Gemmatimonadota bacterium
TGGTCGCCCGGCGACAGCGGCGCACGAGTCCGCGCAGCCCGTCGGGCGTGGCGCCGAACTCCAAGCCGCCGGCGTCCGTGTTTGGGCAGGAGGCATTGATTTCGAACGCGCTGATCACGGCCAGGTCCGTGAGGCCCTCGATCACGCTGACGTAGTCGTCGACGCTCCCGCCGGCGACGTTCACCAGCACCCGGGCCCGCCGCAGGTTCGCCGCCAGCCAGGGCAACTCGCGGGTCCTGGCGGCCGCCAATCCCGGGTTCGCGAGCCCCACGGAGTTGAGCATGCCGCCCGCGAACTCGGCGACGCGCGGCGGTGGATTCCCCTGGCGGGGCTCAGGGGTCACCGCCTTGGTGACGATGCCGCCGAGGGCATCGAGGTCGATCACTCCGCGGACTTCGCGGCCGAAGGCGGCGGTGCCGGAAGCGAGCAGGACGGAGTTCTGGAAGGTCGTGCCGAAGAGCGAGACCGCCGTCACGGCGAGCCCGGGGCGGGGGGGCCGGCGGGGGGGGGGTCGAGCCCAGGCCCGCGCGGCCCAGGGACGGGCGGAGCGACGCGCCGGACCCGGAGGGCGGCCGCGGCCGGGGGCTCGAGCCCCAACGCCTGAGCCAGCGAGTCCTCGGCCGCCACGAAGCCGGGACTCGGGTCCCCCCGAAGGGCCAGGGTGTAGGGCGACCCCGCATGGCTCGAGTCGAGCACGGCGAGAAGCGAATCGCGCTCCTCGGGGAGAAGGGCCGCGGCCGCGACGAGCGCCTTTGGTGCGAAGATCGAGCTGGGCCGCCCCGCAGCGAACGCGAGGAACAGCTGCGCCGCGACCCGCGGCGCGCTCAGCGAGTCCCGCACCAGCTCGGCCACGCGGAACGCCACCAGCCCGGGCGCCTCGACGCTCCCGGACGCGCGCGTGAGGAGCGATTGCAGGGCCTGCGCCTCATCCGCGGCCGCGCCGGCACCGCCGTTCTCCGTGAGCCGCTCGAGCTGCCGACGTGCTGAGGTCAGGTCCGGCAGGCTGTCGGCCTGGGCGGCGAGGACGCGGATGCGGCGAACCCGCGCTCGCTGCCCCTCGACCGAATCGGACACCAGCTGAACCACCCTGGCGTACCGCGCCGCCGCGGCGGCGGTGCGTCCCGCGGCGAAGAGGCGGTCGGCGTCGGCCAGCAGCAGCCGGCCGCGCGCTCCGGCGGGCATCCGTCCCCGGGCGAGCAACCGGTCGAGCGCTCCGCTCGCCGCGTCTGCGCCTGCCGCCCGGGACACGTCTTCGAGCAGGGACATCCACTCCCCCTCCCGGACGGCGCCCCGCGCCAGCGTGTCCACCAGGACGATCGCTTCCCCGGCGCGCCCGGCCGCGAGGAGCACGCGGGCGCGCAGAGCGCCCGCCGCCGGCTCCTCGGAACGGCGGGACCAGTCGATGGCGGACACGTAATCGCCCCTCGCCGCGGCCGCGCGGCCCGCCAGCCATGTGCCGCGGGAGCGCCGGCGCCCGTCGCGCGATTGAACGACGGTCGCGAGCTCCCGGTCCGCGCCGACCGGGTCATTCTGCTCGAGCGCGCACTCGGCAGCCGCCAGCGCCGCGCGCTCGCGCAGCGCGCCGTCACGCACGCTACGCAGGGCCAGCGCCAGCGTGCCCTGCGCGCGGGCACACGCACCGCTTCGCGCAAGGGCTTCACCCTGAAGGACGAGCGCGTCCTCCGCCCAGCGACTGTTGGGATGACCAACGACCATCGACTCGGCCTTCACCGCGGCGCGCGACCAATAGCTCCGCGCGTCGACGTCCCGGCCGCTCGCCTCCAAGCGGCGGGCCTCCTTGGCCAAATGGTCCGCGCTCCACATGCCGTTGTAATAGGCGCAGGACACCGCACCGCCGACCGCCAGACCGAGAGCGGCGGCCCGGAGTCTCATTTCCCGCCCGTCCCGACCACGGCGCGCCTCCGCTCGAACTCGAGCAGATAGGCCACGACAGCTTCGGCGATCGCGACCGCGACCTCATGCTGGCCCAGGCTCGAGGCCAGAAACGCGCCGTCGGTGCGGTTCGTGGCGAAGCCCGTCTCGACGAGGACGGCCGGCCTCTGCGCCGTCGCCAGCACCATGAACCCGGCCTGCTGCACACCGCGATCTCCGCCCGGGTGCACCTGCGAGACGCGCGTCTGGACGAGCTCGGCGAGGCGTGCCGACTCGCGGAGGTACTCGTTGAGCTGCAGATCCTTCAGGATGAAATCGACAGGGCCGCGGGCGCCGCCGACAGGCAGGGTCTCAAACCGGAGGGCTTGGTTTTCCATCTTCGCCACCCGCTCCTGATCCTCCGTCTTCGCTTCCGACAAGAAGTAGGTCTCGACCCCGCTTACCCGCTCTGAGCGCCCCCCCCCCCCGCGACCGCCTTCCGGTATCGAGTTCACGTGAATGCTCACGAACAGGTCGCAGTCGGTCTTGCAGAAAGCGCCGCGGTCGGCGAGGGCGATCAGGGTGTCGCGCGAGCGGGTAAGGGTCGCGCCAATCCCGCGGCGCAGGAGCTCCGCCCGCAGAAGGCGCGCGATCGCGAGGGTGACGTCCTTCTCGGTGAGCGAGCCGGGGAGGTAGCGGCCCGGATTGCCCGGATCCGCGCCGCCGTGTCCCGGATCGATTACCACGCCGTGATGGAGCCGGAGCCCGGTCAGCGGGTTAGCCGCTGGGGCGGCAACCGCGCCGGCGGCGCGGAACTCCTCGAAGCGGGCGGCAGCCGCGTCCCAACGATAGCGGCTGCCCAGCGCGCGGGGGACGCATTCGGCCAACCACCGGAGGGGGAGGAACAGGCTGTCGCGCGCGACATAGGGCTCGCTCACGAGCACGCACACCGCCGCGCCCGCGCGCGCGAACGGGAGCCCGAGCTGGAACACGAACGTCATGCCACCCAGGCCCACCGTCGCCCCCCCCCCTCCCCCCAGGCCGTCGAGCGCGGTCGTGAGAGCGAGGGGCTGCGCCAGCAACGACACCGCGACGGCGGCGCTGCCCCGCTCCATCGTGAGCGGGACGCTCGTTTCGCCGCGCGGCGTCGCGATCAGAACTGCCGGGCGAGGGGGGGGAGGGGGGGGCGCGGCGGCCGCGGTCGGTGCGATCAGCAGCCACCACGCCAGCGCGATCATCCGCGCCTGGCCCTGATCTGTCGCCCCAGCTCGCGCTCCTCGGCGCGCCGCTTCAGTTCCTCTCGCTTGTCGTGCTGCTGCTTAGCCTTGGCGAGAGCGATCGTCACCTTTGCGACGCCGTTCTTGAAGTACAGCTCGAGCGGGACGATGGTCAGTCCCTTGCGGCTGGTGGCGCCGATGAGCTTGCGGATCTCGCGCGCGTGCAGCAGCAGCTTACGGGAGCGGGCAGGCGGGGAGTTATTGTAGCTGCCGGGGAGGTAGGGAGAGATCGTCATCCCCGCGAGCCAGACCTCCCCGTTCCGCACTTGCGCGTAGGCTTCGCCGAGGCTCGCCTTCCCCGCGCGGAGCGACTTGACCTCCGTGCCGGTGAGCACGACACCAGCCTCCCACGTCTCCAGGAGGTGGTAGTCATGTCGCGCCCGCGGGTTGCGGGCGATGGCGCCTTTGTCCACCGGGCAAGGCCAAGATAGGAACCGGGTCCGAGGTGGTCAAGCCACGAGTTGACTTGAGGTTATACCGCGGCCTAT
>QHVD01000026.1:0-34577 GCA_003222235.1 Gemmatimonadota bacterium
CGGAGCTCTCACGCCTGCTCGAGCCTTATTTCGACCGGCTGCGCCGCCGCAGCGACTACCGCGGCGGTGCGCCCTGGCAGCTGTTTCGGACGGGGCTCGCGTCCGCACCGCACCGGCTTCTCTGGCCCGACCTGGCGCGCCGCCTGAGCGCCGCCGTGCCAGCGCCGGACGTCGTGCCGCTCAACACCGTTTACGGCATCGTCACGCGCAACGCCGACGACGCGCACGCCCTCGCCGCGCTGTTCAACTCCCGGATCCTCACCGCTCTGGCCCGGCTGCGCGCCGATCCCGCGCGCGGCGGCTTCCGGCGGTTCAACGCGCGCGTCGTGCGCGAGCTTCCCGTGCCGCCCGCCGAGCCGGTCGTCTGGCGCGCGCTCGCCGCGGCCGGCCGGCGTGGCGCGGCGGACGACGACGCCGTCGCCGAGCTGTATCAGCTCGATGTCCAGGATCGCCGTGCCCTGGCCGCACTCGTCCCGGATCCTTTCTGAGCAGCTCGCGCCCCTGCCCGAGCCGCTCGCCTGCCTGCTCCGCGCGGGGGCGGAAGCGCCGCCGGCGGCCGTCGCGGCGCTCGGCGCACGGGCGCTGCTCGACCTCCGAGCGGTGGCGCCGCGGGCATGGCCGTCGTGGCTCGCGCCGCACCAGATCCCCGCCGCAGAACGACTTCTCGCGATGCTCCGCCGCTACGGCGGAGCCCTGCTCGCCGACGCTGTCGGGCTCGGCAAGTCGTACGTCGCGCTCGCGGTGGCGCTCGAGATGCGAGACCCGTTCGCGCTGGTGGTGCCCGCCGTGCTGGTCCACCAGTGGCGTACCCTGCTGGCTCGGCACGACACTGAAGCGCCGATTGTGACGCACGAGTCGCTGAGCGTCAACCCTTGTCGCCCCCTGCCGCCCCGTGCCGCCCCCTACCGCCTCTTCATCGTCGACGAGGCTCACCGGTTCCGAAACCCTGACACCAACCGTTACCGCGCGCTCGCGAAGCTCGTCGTCGGCGCGCGCGCCCTGCTCGTCACCGCCACGCCAGTGCACAACCAGGTCGCCGATCTGTTTCATCTGTTCCGGCTGTTCCTGCGCGATCACGACCTGACCGCCCTTGGCGTGCCGTCGCTGCGGCGGGCGGCGCGGGAAGAGGTGCCGCCCGACGCGCTGGCCGCAGTCGCCGCGCGGTTGTCGGTCGCCCGTTCCAGGAGGCGGGTGAGCGCGGGCTATGAGAAAAGCCCGCTGGTGCTCTCCTTCCCCGAGCGTGGAGTGGGTGAGGTCATCCGAGCCGCCCCCGCCGGCGACTCGCAGCTGGCGGAGTTGATCGCCGGGATTCGCGAGCTCGCCGCGGTGGGCGACGCCGCGGCGCTGTTCCGCCTCGTCCTTTTGTCCCAGCTCGGATCCAGTCTCGCCGCGTTCCGAGCAAGCCTCGGCCGATACGAGGCGTTCCTCGATCTGGCGCGAGACGCGGCGGCCGGGGGGCGGACGCTCGGTCGCAAAGACTTCCAGCGGCTCTTCCCCCCCGCAGACTCGGACGCGCTGCAACTGACGTTCTTCCCGTTGCTGCTTGCACCGGGCGCGGGGCCCCCGGGGCTGCCGAGCGAACGCGACCGCGCGTTGGCGCGCCGCCTGCGGGAGCTCTCCGTGCTCACCGAGGACCCCAAAGCCGACGCTCTCGACCGGCTGCTCGGTCCGCGGCCGGAAAAGACCATCGTGTTCGTGCGGCCGCGCGCCACCGTGCGATATCTGCTGCGCCAGCTGCGCGGCAGGCGCGTCGCTGCGGTCATGGGGGACACCGGCGTGCTTGCGACGGGGCGCGCGGCGCCCGCCGAGGTGCTGCGCGCCTTCGCGCCTCACGCGCAAGGAGCGGGGGGAGCGGCCGCGCCGGCCGCGGCGCTCGAAACCGACGTCCTGATCGCGACCGACCTGTTGAGCGAGGGTCTGAACCTCCAAGACGCGGCGCGCGTGATCCACTACGACCTGCCCTGGACCCCGGCACGGCTGGCTCAACGGGTCGGCCGCATCGACCGGCTGGGATCGCCGCACGCCCGCATCGAGGCGATCACGTTTCTGCCCCCGCCGCCGCTCGAGCGCGCGCTTGCGCTGGAGCAGCGTCTGGCGGCGAAGGTGAGCGCTCAGCGCGCCGCCGGAGCGGCGCAGGTCGAAGCGGTCGCCGGGCCGTCAGGAGAACCCGGCGCCCTCGATTGGTGCGACCGGCTGCAGCGCCTGCCGGCGGCACCCCAGCCGGCGTCGGTCGGCGCCTGCGCCGGAGTGCTCGCGCCGGAGCGGGCCGTGGCGCTCATCGTGCGGATCGGCGCGCTCGCGGAAGCACTGGTCGTGACGGATACGGAGGTGCGCGCCGACCCGGCTCAGGCGACCGGACTGCTCGAGCGGGCGGTGGCGCTCGAGCCGCATCCGGTCGACCGCGCGCTCCTCGACCGAGCCATCGGACGCGCCGCCCCACTCATCCGGGAGCGTCTCGCGCGGATGGAAGACGCCCGCTGGCGCGCCGAGGACCGCGATCGGCTCGGCCGCCGGCTCATCCCCTGGGTGCTGACCGCGGCGCGCAGGGCCGCGCGGCGCGGCGACGCACCCGAGCTCGCCCGCCTCGACCAGCTCGTGTCGCGCCTCGCCCTCGGCATGACCGCCGGGGAAGAGCTGCTACTGGAGGAGCTGCTCGCGCGCCGGACCTCCGTCTCCGTCCACGACCTCCGCGCGTGGCAAGCGCGGCTGCCGCCGCTCGGCGAGGCGCCGGTTCCCTCGCGTGTCGAGCTCGTGGCGGCCGTGGTGCAGGGGCCCCCGTCCGATACCGGGTGAAGCGTACGGTCGCGGCGACAGCGGCCGTGACGTTAGCTTCCGGCGTGCTCTCCACGTTTCTCTTCGACCTCGACGGCACACTCATCGACTCGATCGAGCTGATCCTGCGATCGTACCGGCACACCATGCGCGCCCATCGCGGGCTCGAGCCGCCGGACGAGGTGTGGATGCAGGGCCTCGGGACGCCGCTCTGGGTGCAGTTCCACCACTGGACCGAGGATCCCGCCGAGATCGAGGCCATGGTGGCCACGTACCGCGCCTACAACCTCGAGCACCACGACGAGCTGGTGCGGCCGTACGAGGGCGTCGTTGCCGCGGTGCGGGATCTCCGGAAGAACGGAAAGACGCTGGGGCTCGTGACGAGCAAGATACGGGAGGGCGCCCTTCGCGGGCTCCAGGTCGCCGGGCTCGAAGACGGCTTCGAGGTGATCGTCGGCGCCGACGACGTTACGCACCCCAAGCCGCACCCGGAGCCGGTATTGAAGGCGCTCGAGCGGCTGGGCGCGCCCGCCGCCGACACCGTGTTCATCGGTGATTCGCGCCACGACATCGAGTGCGGCCGAGCCGCAGGGGTGAAAACGGCCGCCGTGTTGTGGGGGCCGTTCGATCGTACTTACCTCGCGGACCTCGTGCCCGACTATTGGCTGGAGCGACCGGAAGACCTCGCCACGTTGGCGTAGGGAGCGCAGTTTATTGGCACCTGACACCCGACACCCAGCACCTATGCCTTTCATCCCCTTCGACCTCGAGCGCTGGCAGAGCACCTGGGAAAACCGGGTGCGCTACAACCTGTCCGAATCGGGCGTCCACCCGCTCTCGATCGGGGAGCTGCTCGAGCTCGCCGGCGCACCGGCACGGCCGCTTCTCGAGGTGCGGCTCGGTTATAGCCAATCGAACGGGACCGACCTGCTCCGCAGCCGCATCGCGACGCTGTATCCTGGGGTCTCGCCCGACCAGATCCTCGTGACTACCGGCAGCTCGGAGGCGAGCTTCGTGGTCTGCTGGCGGCTGATCGAGCCGCGAGACAAGGTCGCCGTCATGCTGCCGAACTATCTGCAAACGTGGGGGCTGGCGCAGACCTTCGGCGCCGAGGTGAGCGGCTTCCATCTGCGTCCAGAGCGGCAGTGGGAGCCGGCGCCCGAGGAGATCCGTGCTGCGATTGCGCCCGGGACGAAGCTCGTCGTGGTCACGAACCCTCACAACCCCACGGGCCATGTGCTCTCGAACGACATGCGCGACGCGATCGTCGAGCGCGCGGCGGAAGTCGGAGCGTGGCTGCTCGCCGACGAAGTGTACCAGGGGGCCGAGGTCGACGGCCGTACGACCCCGTCCTTCTGGGGAAGCTACGAGCGGGTGATCGTGGTGAACGGGCTGTCCAAGGCGTACGGGCTGCCGGGGCTGCGCATCGGCTGGCTCATCGCGCCGCCGGGGTTCTCGGCTGAAGCCTGGGCGCGGCACGACTACACCACCATCGGACCCTCAGGGGCGAGCGACCACCTCGCCGCCGTGGCGCTCGAGCCCCGGGTGCGTGGAGAGCTGCTCGCACGTACCCGTCGCATCCTTCGGACCAACTACCCGGTGCTCGAGACGTGGCTCAGGGGCTTCGGGGACACGTTCAGCTGGCAGCCACCGCAGGCAGGCGCCATCTGTCTCGTGAAGTACCGCCAGGCGGTCGGCGCGCTCGACGTCGTGGAGAGGGTGCGTGCCGAGTACGACGTGCTGCTCGTGCCGGGGGATCATTTCGGACTCCCGAACCACCTCCGCTTCGGCTACGGGGAGGAACTGCACCATTTCAAGGACGCGCTGGCCGAAACGGAGCGTGGCTTGAGGCGCGTCTTCACCGACTGAGATGCGGGTCGTCCCGCTCGAAGCGTTCCGGGAAAAGATCCCGTTCGCGGTCGCCGTGCGGGCGGTGGAGCGAGGGTTCCGCGCCCTCGCGCTCGGCGAGGCGACGCTCCCCGACCCGCTGGTGATGGAGCTGGCCGAGCAGCGGGCCGAGGTGCACGTGAAGGGGGCGCACCTGCGCGGCGGGCCTCACATCGTGCTCAAGCTCGCAACCGGGTTCTACCGGAACCGCGAGCGGGGGTTGCCCTCCGGCGACGGCATGTTCCTGCTGCTCGACGCCGAGACGGGCGCGCCCGAGATGCTGCTCGAGGAGCACGGCTACCTCACCGACCTGCGCACGGCCGCCGCGGTGGCGCTGACGCTCGAGTACCTCGCGCCGAAAGAGGAGAAGCAAGCGTTGCTCGTGGGGGCGGGCGCGCTTGCCCGGCTCACCGCCCGCGCCATGCTCGCCGAGCGGCCGCTGGAGCGGCTCACGCTGTGGAACCGCAGCCGCGAGCGCGCGGAGGCGCTCGCCCGTGAGCTCGCGCCGCTCGTGGAGGTGCGGGTCGCCCCGGCGCTCGAGCCAGCAGTGCGCGATCACCGCGTGATCGTCACCGCGACCGCGAGCACGACGGTCGGCACGGGCAGTCCCGAAAAGATCGAGCTCGAGCCGGCGCTCCTCGCTCGGGCGGACAAGCTCGTCGCCGACCGCGTATCTCAGACCGAGCGCTACGGCAACCTGCACCACGCGATCGCCGCCGGCCTGGTCACGCGCGCCAGGGTCTACGGCGAGCTCGGCGACCTGGCTGCGGGCCGGCTCGCCGGACGCGAGCGGCCGGGCGAGCTCACCGTGGCCGACCTTACCGGGGTCGGCGTCCAGGACGCCGCCATAGCGCAGTCGGTCATCGAGGTGTTGGGCCTGTAATCGAGCGGCCCGCCCGCTCAGCGCAGCACGCCCCGTAAGACCACGTAACTCAACCCCGCGATCCCCGCCGCCGCCGGGATGGTGAGAATCCAGGCCCACACGATCCGCCCGGCCACACCCCACCGCACCGCCGACAGCCGGCCGGTGCGCCGCGCCGACCCCGGAGATCGCGCCGGTGATCGTGTGCGTCGTGCTCACGGGGATGCCGAAGTACGAGGCGAGCGAGATGGTGAATGCCGCGCCGGTCTCGGCGCAGAAGCCGCCGAACGGGGTCAGCTTCGTCAGACGCTGCCCCATCGTCTTCACGATCCGCCAGCCGCCGGCCATCGTGCCCGAGGCGATGGCGAGGTAGGCGGCGACCACCACCCAACCCGGCACCGTGTCGGCCGAGGTGAGGTGCAGCGCCCGAATCGGAAAGTCCTTGAACACCCCCTGCTCCGCCACCAGCAGGCTGACGATGATGCCCATCGTCTTTTGCGAGTCGTTGCTGCCGTGGCTGAGCGACATGCTGCTGGCCGAGACGAGCTGCAGCAGGCGGAACGCCCGATCCACTTGCCGCGGCCGGGCGCGGCGCAGGGCCCAGGACAGCCCCACGGTCATGAGGAAGGCGACTATGAGGCCCAGAAGCGGGGAGGCCACGATGAACGCCAATGTGGAGATCCACTTGCCGGGAAGGACGAGCGCGGCCGTTCCGGCCTTCGCCATCGCCGAGCCCGCGTAGCCGCCGATCAGGGCGTGCGAGGAGGACGACGGCAAGCCGGCGTACCACGTGATGAGGTTCCAGGCGATCGCGCCGATGAGCCCGGCGAGGATGACGGTGGCGTCCACGACCGCGAGGTCCACCATCCCCTTCGCGATGTTCTTCGCGACCGCCGTGCCGAACACGAACACGGCGGCGAAGTTGAAGAATGCGGCCCACCCCACGGCGATGAACGGGGAAAGCACCCGGGTCGAGACCACGGTCGCGATCGAGTTCGCGCTGTCGTGGAATCCGTTGATGAAGTCGAAGACGAACGCGACCAGGACGATCGCGAGGACGAACCACACCGTGGGCACCATCAGGCGTGCTTGAGCGTGATGGACTCGAGCACGTTGGCGACGTCCTCGGACTGGTCGAGAGTCAGCTCGAGGTTGTCGTAGATCTCCTTCCATTTGATCAGTTCCACGGCGTCGCGCTCCTTGTCGAACAGCCGGCCGAGCGAGTCATGGTAGATTGCGTCGCCCTCCTCCTCGAGGCGCTTCGCCTCGATGCAGTAGCGCATCACGTCGTCGCCCTTCTTGAGCCGGCCCACCCCTTCGCCGAGCACGCCGACCATGCGCTCGATCACGTCGGTGAGCTGTTTTACGCCCTCGGGCGCCACACCCAGGCGGAAGATCTGCGAGCGCCGCGCAGTCCCGTCCATCGCGTCCATCACGTCGTCCAGGTCGGAGGCGAGCTGGTGGATGTCCTCGCGGTCGAGCGGCGTGATGAAGGTGCGGTCGAGCCGGTTCACCACCTCGTGGGTGAGCTGGTCGGCTTCGTGCTCGAGACGCTTGATCGCTTCGATGTAGGGGATGCGGCGCTCGGGGGGCGCAGCGAACAGCTCGCGCAGGAGCCGGGCCGCCTCCTTGTTGCGCTCGGCGACCGCCACGAACAGATCGAAGAATTCCTCTTCCCGCGGCAACAGGCGCACGACGATGCTCTCCCTCGTCGGGGTGCAATCCGTGGCGGACAACATAGCGGCCCGCGGCGGGAGCCACTAGGTTACCACGCGAACTTCGACCCAGGGTGAGGATCGCCGGATGGCCACCACGCAGCCGCCTCAGACGGACTTCGTCAAGGCGATTTCCCGACTCGACGCCACCGCGCTCGTCGTGGGCTCGATGATCGGCTCGGGGATCTTCATCGTCTCCGCGGAGATCCTTCGCGAAGTCCACACCCCGGGCCTGCTGCTCCTCGTGTGGGGCCTGTCGGGAGTGGTCACCTTGATGGGGGCCCTCACCTACGGGGAGCTCGCCGCCATGTTCCCGAACGCGGGCGGCCAGTACGTCTACCTGCGCGAAGGCATCTCGCCGCTCTTCGGCTACCTCTACGGATGGACCCTGTTCGTCGTGATCCAGACGGGCACGATCGCCGCGGTCGCCGTGGCGTTCGCGCGGTTCACGTCGGTGCTCGTCCCCGCGCTGAGCCCCGACGTGTGGCCCGGCTTCGGCACCACCATCACCCTGCCGCAGCCAATCGGGACGCTCATCGTCGGCTTCTCTCCCCAGCGCGTGTTCGCAATCCTCTCGATCGTGTTGCTCACCTGGGTCAACGTGCGGGGGGTGCGGACGGCCGCGATCGTGCAGACCAGCTTCACGACGGTCAAGACCGCGGCGCTGGCCGCGCTGATCCTGCTAGGACTCACCATCGGGCGGAACGCGGTCGCCACCGCCGCGAACTTCGGCGCGGGGTTCTGGCCGGCGGAGGGGCTGACGCCGGCGCTCCTCCCTGTGATCGGGGCCGCGACGGTCGGCTCGCTCTTCTCGATGGACGCCTGGAACAACGTCGGCTTCGCGGCGGCCGAGCTAAAGAACCCCCGGAAGGACCTGCCGTTCGCGATGGCGGCAGGGGTGCTCACCGTGACGCTGCTCTACCTGCTGGCCAACGTGGCGTACCTCAACGTGCTGCCCGCCGCGGCGATCGCCAACGCCCCGCAGGACCGCGTCGGCACGGCCGCCCTGCAGGCGATCTTCGGCGAGCCGGGCCTCTATATGATGGCTGCGGCCATCATGATCTCGACCTTCGGCTGCAACAACGGACTCATCCTGTCGGGCGCGCGAGTGTACTACGCCATGTCGCGCGACGACCTGTTCTTCAAGTCGGCGGGCGTGCTGCACCCGCAATACAAGACGCCAACCGTCGCGCTGGTCGTGCAGGCCGTCTGGACGAGCGTGCTGTGCTTATCCGGCTCGTACAGCCAGCTCCTCAACTATGTGATATTCGCCGCCCTTCTGTTCTACCTGCTCACCGCGCTCGGCTTGTTCGCGCTGCGCAGCAAGCGCCCGGGCGCCGAGCGGCCCGTGCGCGCACCGGGCTATCCCTGGCTCCCCGCGCTGTACGTCGTGATGACCGGGCTCATCGCTCTGGATCTGCTGTTCAATGCGACGACGCGGACGTACAGCGCCCTGGGCCTCGGCTTCGTCCTGGCCGGAGTACCGGTGTACTACCTGTGGCGCCGGTTCGTCGCGCGGGGGCGGTCGGGGTGAGTCAAGCCGGCGGCGTGAAGCGCGGGTAGTCGCCGAGCAGAGTGACCACCGCGCCCTGCGCCGCCAGTACCGCGAGGGCGGACTGCATCGCGGGCTCGTCGGCTCGCGCTTCCACGTCGAGGTAGAAGAGATACTCCCACGGCGCCGTCCGGTCGGGCCGGCTCTCGAGCTTCGTGAGATTGAGGCCAGCCTCGGCGAAAGGCGCGAGCGCGCGCGCGAGCGTCCCCGGCCGGTGCGGCAGCTTGAGGCGTAGCGTGGTCTTCGCCGGGACGCCGGGCGGCGGCGGCGCCGGCTCGCGCGCCACGACCAGGAACCGTGTCTGGTTGTGCGGCTCGTCCTCGATCCGCTCGGCGAGGACGGCGAGCCCGTAACGCCGCGCCGAGAGCGCGCCCGCCACGGCACCGAGCGACGCGTCCGCGCGCCGCGCCACCTCCGCCGCCGCTCCTGCCGTGTCATAGAAGGCCACCACTTCCACCCCCGAGAGCCCGCGCAGGAAACGCTCGCACTGCGCCAGAGCCACGGGGTGCGACAGCACGCGCGTGAGCGACGCGCGGCTGGCACCGGGAACGGCGAGCAAGCAGTGATGGACGGCGGTCACCACTTCAGCCACGATCGCAAGACCCGACTCGGCGATCAGGTCGAAGTTCGTCGCGATCGAGCCGACCAGCGAGTTCTCAATCGGCAAGAGGCCCAGCTCGGCGCGCCCGGCGAGTACCGCGCCCGCCACGTCGCGAAACTCGCGATACGGCTGCGAGCGGTCATCAGGGTATTGTAAGAAGAGCGCTTCCTCGCTGTACGCCCCGGGCTCGCCCTGGAAGGCTATCCATTTGGTCGGCACGGGCTTAGAGTAACGGGTCGCGCCACTTGCTGGCAGTGGTCTTCGGGATATATTCGGGGTTGTTATCAGAATCGACCACCGAGCAGGCAGGAGCCGCAGATGCAGATCCCCCTTGAGCTACCGCGCCCCCACCCCCACCCCTTCCCCGTGCCTGTCCCGCCGTCCCCCGGCACCGGGTGCCCAGACTGCGGAGCCGGCTTGGTCCGGCAATCGGGCTGCCTGGTTTGTGTCCAGTGCGGGTGGGCGCGATGCGGGTGAGCCATGGCGGACAGGCGGACTGACCGACCGGCGGACGGTGGAGGCGTAGGCGTGCGCGCGCGGCAGGTGCTCGAGCTTCAATTGTTTCCGTCCACCTGTCCGCCAGTCGCTCCGTCCGCCCTGTCTTCGTCCGCCAGTCCACCGGTGCGTCCGTCCGCCCTCCCGGTGCTCGACCAGCGGCTCCGCGGCACCAAGTTCGTGTCGCTCTCCCCGAAGTCGCTTCTCAACTCACCGCAGCAGACGGGCGTGGACTTCTGGTCCCTGAACCCGTACGTCGGCTGCGAGTTCGGTTGCACGTATTGCTACGCCCGTTATGCACACCGCTACGTGGTCGAGCGGGCGCACGACGCTGGGAAGCTCTCGGACGACGAGTTCCGCGAATTCCGCGGACCGCAGGGCTGGGAGGCGTTCGAGCGGCGCATCTTCGTCAAGGAACGGACTCTCGGCGCGCTGGAGTCGGACCTGCAGCGTTACTTCCGGTCCGCCGGCCGGTCGCACGCTCAGCCCGCACCGATCGTCATCGGCACCGCGACCGATCCCTACCAGCCCGCCGAGCGGCATTTCCGGATCACCCGCCGGATCCTGGAGCGCCTGGCGTGCTGCGAAGGCCTCAACCTCGGGATCATCACGAAGAGCCCGCTCATCGCGCGCGATCTGGACGTGCTGCGGGACATCCAGGCCCGCAACGATCTCGAGGTGTACGTCTCGCTCATCACGGTGGACGCGCCGCTCATCCGGAAGGTCGAGGCCCGCTCGCCGATGCCAGCGGTGCGGCTGCGAGCCCTGAAGCGGCTGACGGACGGCCGGATCAACGCCGGGCTCATCGTGGCGCCGGTCCTTCCGGGGATTACGGACGATTTGCCTCAGCTGGAAGCCCTATTCCGGGCGGCCCGCGAGGCCGGCGCCAGGTTCGTACACGCGGGACCCTTGCGTCTCTACCCCGCCGTGCGCGACCGCTACCTGCCGGTTCTCGAGAAGCACTTCCCGCATCTCGCCGGGCGCTACCGGCGCGCCTACGCTCGCCAGAGCAGCGCGCCGCGGGAATACGCGGCGGCGCTGGCGCGTCGCATCAAACAACTCCAGCGGAGGTTCGGGTTTCCGGCGAACGACGGGATGCGGGACCGCTACGCGCGGCGGCGGCCGCCCACCCAGGGAGCGCTCGAGCTATGACGGCTCAACCTGGCCCAGCTCGGTGACGGCGCGGATTTCCGCCCACAGGATACTCAAGTCGAGCGGCTGCGAGAGGAAGCGCTCCGAGCGGACCGGGCCGCCGAACGAGTCCGGCAGCGGGCTCGCCCCGCAGAGGATGAACCGGCCGAGGAGCTCCGGGCGCAACGTCGTTGCCTCCCGCCACAGCCACAACCCGCCGTCCGACAGCATCACGACGCTACTGACCACGGCGTCAAACCTGCTCAGCAGGATCGCTTTCAGGCCCTCCAAGCAATCGGCCGCGGTGGCCACGCGGCAGCCGCGGTTGCGGAGGTGACGCGCCAGCGTCTCCCGCAGGTCGGGGTCGTCCGCGACGACCAGAATCGAAAGGGCAGATCGATTCACGGCGGAGAGCTGCGAACGGAAAACCATGCGTGCACTCCGCCCGGGCGTCGCCGAACGCTAGGACACGCGGCTTTTCCCGTTGTAGTGGGTGATCAGTCGCTCGACCCAGCGCGGGGCTCGACGTCCTCGACCCGCGTAGGCCTCCGCCAAGAGGCGGCAGATCTTCCGGCCGAGGAAGGCGCCGTCCCGCCCGTCGATGCCGGTGGTCAGCCCTTCGACGAGAGCGACGATAGCGGCCGCCTTGCGTGACCGCGGTCCCCTGCGCATCGTCGCCGACCGGCGTTTGGGCCGCGTGCGGCTTGCAGGGACCCTCGCAGTGCGCTTCACCCTGCTTCCCATGCAGTTCCCACCGCCTCAAGAGCATAACTGCACAAACCGCACACACACATATACCACGACAACGCCGGAGCGGCAAGTCCCGGCGCGCGCACTAGGCGACTTCGCCGGCGGCTTTGCCCCGGCGGGGGCGGTAATGACGCAGCAGTGCTCGTACCCAGGGCGGTGGGACCAGGCGCCGCGTCTCGTACGACTCGACGAGCAGCGCGGCGATTGCGCGCCCGAGCTGCACTGTCTGCTCGGGCGAGAAGTCCACGGCCAGCTCATTCAGCAGGCGGACGAACTGGCCCACGTTCGGCGGGCGCGTGGCCGTGCCCTGGGCGGTGAGCCAGCTCTCCAGCCTGGTGCGGGTTGCGCTGCGGGGCGACGAGCCCCGCAGGAAATCGCGCAGCCCGTTCGGGCTCACACCCGTCTCTCTCGCCAGACGTCGCAGGGAGAACCGCGCCGCCTCGCGAGCGAGCCCGTCCCGCAGCAGGGGGACCGGCAGCGTCGGGGCGGCTGGGCGTGCCGTCATTGGACCCCTGCGAGGTGTCCGGTGCGCACCTCCGGGCCATGTCCGATGACGACGCCGTCGCCGGAGCGGCGATCGTCGCTCGGCGTCTCGACCTGCTCCTTGCGCCGTTTGGCACCACCCCGAACCGAACTGCACGAACTGCACACGCCGTACAAGTACGGCAGCGGTTCCGCCCTCGTCAAGCCCCAATTCGTCAGGCGACTTCGCTGGCGGTTTTGCCTCGGCGCGCCCGGTACTGCTGCAGGAACTGTTGGACCCAGCGGGGCGGGGAGAGCCGGCGCGTCTCGTACGCCGCCGCGAGGAGTCCGGCAATCTCGCGCCCGAGTCGCATCGTCTGCTGAGGGGAAAGATCCCCCGAGAGCTCATCGAGCAGGCGGACGAGCTGACCGATGTTCGGGGGGCGCGTGACCCGCTGCTGATTGGAGAGCCAGCGCTCGAGCTTCGCGCGGGTGGCACTGCGGGGAGCCGATCCGTTGAGGAAGTTCCGCAGGCCGTTCGGGCTCAAGGAGATCTGCGCAGCCGCCTGGCGCAACGAGAGCCGGGCCGTCTCGCGCGCGACGGCATCACGCAAGAGGGGAACTGGGAGCGTCGGGACGTTACGCCGGCCACCACTCATTCGGCGGCCCCCGGGTGTGCAAGTTGTGCGGTTTGCCCGGAGCTACACACCACAACCTTAGCATAACCCGGAGGACCGTGCAACCGGGAACGCCGCCCGTGGGCTCCTCCCCCGGGGCTCCGCGTCACCCCTCGCCCGTCATTGCCGCCGCGAGCGCGCGGATCGGCGTCGGGCGAGGATCAACGCCTCGATACGTCCACGGCAGATCGATCTGCTCCCTGAACGTCGGCATTTCGGTCCACGAGTTGAACACGTGCGCCACCTCGTGCCGCGCCGGCACCGCGCCTGTGCGCGTCGGTCAAAGAGCTCCGGGTTGCGCTGTTCGACCGCGTACGGAAATCCCGCGGGAGCCACCGGAAGAAACGGTCGAGCATACGCCGCAAGCACGTCCTCTGAGGGCGGCTCGTAAAACGCGCTGTCGATCCCCACCCAGGTCGACGCTGAACTCGACGGTGTGCGGGATCCATTTGCCGAGCTCAACCAGGTTCGCTGGAGGAGGCGGCAGCGCGGTGACATCGTCGAAGAAGCGGGGATGGTCCCGGCTGGCCATAGAAGTTGAAGTATAGCAACATGTTATCTCTCTAGAAACCGGCCTTGCGGCCCTTACAATCTTCGGGATATATTCGGGTCCCTCTTGGGTGCTCTAGATGGCGCGAAATCACCTGACGAGCTCCTCCGCCGTCTGCTGCTGGATACCGCTATTCGCGCTGCGCTGCGAAGCGGCGCGGCGACCCGAGCTCGGGTCCCGGCCCAGCGCGCTCGTCGCACCCGACGATACCCGCAGGGTGTGGCAGGTCTCGCCGCTCGCCCGGCATGCGGGCGTGAAGCCCGGGATGACCGTCAGCCAGGCGATCGGTCTATGCCACACGCTCCTGCTGTGCGAAGCCGACCCGGTCTATTACGACGAGCAGTTCGCTCGACTGCTCTCCGCCCTGGGAGCGGTGAGTCCCGTCATCGAGGCGCCCGAGCTGGGCAGGGTGTTCGTGGGGACGGACGGGTTGGAAGGGTTGTATGGGGGGCCGGAACGGATCGCGGATGCGATCAAGTGCGGAGTGCGGAGTGCGGAGTGCGGAATTTCAATGCAAGCTCGTTCGCCACGACACTCACCTGAAAACTCCGCATTCCGCACTCCGCATTCCGCACTCCGGGTGGGGTGGGGCATGGGCAAGTTCGTCTCCTGGGTGGCCGCGACCCGCGCCAAGCCAGGTGGCGCGGTCATCGTTCGCCCCGGGGAGGAGGGGAAGTTCCTCGCGGCGCAGCCGCTGGCCGTGTTGCCGCTCGATCCGGACACGCACCGCCGGCTGCGGCTGCTCGGGCTCCGCACGATTGGGGACCTCGCGGCGCTTCCGGAGGAAGCGGTGGTCTCGCAGCTCGGTCGCGCCGGGCGCCGCCTGTGGCGGCTCGCGGCGGGCGAGACCGCGGAGCGGGTCGTCGGCCGCGAGGCGCCTGAGCCGATCACCGCCGCCATCGCCTATTTCTCTCCGGTTGCCGAGCGGGAACTGCTCGCGCACGCGCTGGAGCAGCTGATCGAGCGCGCGCTCAGGCACCCGCGCCGCGCCGGCTGGCGGGTACAGGTGCTGCGTGCGCGCGCCGAGCTCGAGCACGGCGCGTCGTGGCTCGCCGAGGCGACGCTCAAGGACCCGTCGGCGGACCGGGATCGCATCGCCGCGCCGCTCAAGACGCGCCTCGAGCAGGCGCCCCCCACCGGGGCCGTGGAGCGGCTCGCCGTCGAGTTCACCGGGTTCGCGCCGGGCACCACCGAGCTGCAGCTCTTCGCGCGCGACGCGCGCGCCGCCGCCCGGGCCGGCCGACGCCGCGCGCTCCGCACCGCCGTCCACGAGATCAAGCTCCGGCTCAAGCGCCCGATGCTGTACCACGTCATCGCCGTCCAGCCATGGTCGCGCATCCCCGAACGCCGCTACGCGCTGATCGACTATGAACCCTAGTGCGGAATGCGGAGTGCGGAATGCGGAATAGGCCTGACAGGCTTCGGGCGCTAAATGTGCCGCAACGGGTGGAGGTGGAGCTGGACGAACGCGGGGTGCCGGCGTTCGTGAAACCGAAGACGGGAAACGGGAAACGGATCGAGTCCATCGGCGAGACCTGGCGCATCGACGACGAGTGGTGGCGACGACCGATCTCGCGTCGCCATGTCGAGGCGATCCTGGAGAGGGGTAAGCGGGTGGTGCTGTTCGAGGATCTGATGACGGCCGAGTGGTGGATGCAGATGCCGACATAACGCGGCATTCGGAATGCGGCAGCGAAGCCCGACCTTCGATTCCGCATTCCGCACTCCGCATTCCGCACTATGTATATCGAACTTCACTGCCACTCCGCCTTCTCGTTCCTCGACGGCGCCTCACTCCCCGAGCAGCTCGCGCTCACGGCCGCGCAGCTCGGCTACCCGGCGTTGGCGCTCACCGATCACAACGGCCTGTACGGCTCGATGGCGTTCGCACAGGAGGCGAAGCACCTCGGCCTGCAGGCGATCACCGGCTCGGAAGTGACGCTGCTCGACGGCTCGCACGTGACGCTGCTCGCCGAAACGCCCGAGGGGTACGCGAACCTGTGCCGGCTGATCACCGAAGCACATCTGGGCCGTGTCGACCGCCGCGACCCGCGACTCGACTTCGCTTCGCTCGAGCGGCGGCACGAGGGGCTCGTCGTACTCTCCGGCTGCCGCGCCGGACTGCTCGCAACCGTGCTCGAGAAGGAAGGCCGCGCCGCCGCCCGGAGGCTGCTTGAGCGCTGCCGTGCCGAGTTCGGGAAGGAGAGCTTCTTCGTCGAGCTCCAGCGCAACCTGGTCCGCGGCGATCGCGACCTTACGCGCGCACTCTGCGATCTCGCGGATCGCGTACAACTTGGCGTCGTAGCGACGGGGAACGTGCACTATCACACGCGCGAGCGGCATCGGCTGCACGACGTGCTCGTCGCGATCCGGCACCGCGCGACGCTCGACGGCTCGCACGACGTGCGGCGACCGAACAGCGAGTTCTCCCTGCGGCCGCCCCAGGAGGTCGCGGCGCTCTTCTCCGATCGGCCCGACGCGGTCGCGAACACCGGCGTGATCGCCGAGCGCTGCGGGACGTTCGACCTGACGCGCGACCTCGGCTACGTCTTTCCCGACTTCCGTGGCGCAGGCCGGACGTCCGCCCCGCAGGCCCTGGCCGAGCTGTGCCGCACGAGGCTAGAGGAGCGCTATCCCCCGGGTTCCGCCCACCGGGACGAGGCCGAGCGGCGCCTCGAGCAAGAGCTGGCGCTCATCGAGCGCCATCGACTCAGCGGGTTCTTCCTGGTCTATCACGACCTCTTCGACCTGGCCCGCGAAGTGGCGGCGGATGTGCGCCGGGGTACCCGGCGGGCCCACGGGAACCTGCTCCCCGGCCGCGGCCGCGGCTCGTCGGTGTCGTCCATCGTATGCTACCTGCTCGGCCTGTCGCACATCGACCCGGTCGCGAACCGGCTGTTCATCGGGCGATTTCTCAACGAGACCCTCGCGTCGGTGCCCGACATCGATCTCGACTTCCCGCGCGAGATCCGCGAGGAGCTGATCCGCCGGGTCTACAGGCGCTACGGCGACGAGCACGTCGGGCTCGTCTGCTCGTTCCCCACCTACCGGCTCCGCTCGGCGGTGCGAGAGATCGGCAAGGCGCTGGATCTGCCGCTGGGAGAGATCGAGCAGACGGCGAAACTGGCGGACCGGCGGTCGGGCGGGGGCGGACTGGCGGACGAGTTGGACCAGCTCCCGGGCTTCGAGGGACGGCGCACGGCCCCGCTCTGGAAAGAGCTTTGCGAGCTGGCCGAGGAGATCACGGGGCTGCCCCGCCACGTGTCGCAGCACGTCGGCGGGATGATCATCTCGAGCCGGCCTCTCGTCGAGCTCGTGCCGCTCGAGCGCGCGGCGATGGAGGACCGCGTCGTGTGCCAGTGGGACAAGGACTCCTGCGACGACGCGCGCTTCATCAAGATCGATTTTCTCGCGCTCGGCATGTTGTCGCTGGTGGAGGAGTGCGTCGAGCTGGTCGCCGCGGGCACGGGGACGCCGCCCGACCTCTCCCGCATTGATTTCGATGACCCCGCGGTCTACGACCGCATCTGCCGCGGCGACACCGTGGGGCTGTTCCAGATCGAGAGCCGCGCGCAGATCCAGATGATCCGCCGCACCCGGCCGAAGAACCTCGAAGACTTGGCCGTCGAGGTGGCGATCGTGCGGCCGGGGCCGATCGTGGGCGGCGCCGTGAACCCGTACGTGCGCCGCCGTGAGGCGCAGCGCCGCGCCGAAGCCGAGGGGCGCCGCTACGAGCCGCCGGTGGACCACCCGCTCCTGAAGCCCGTGCTGGCGGAGACGCTGGGCGTGATTCTCTATCAGGACCAGGTGTTGCAGGTGTGCCAGGCGCTGGCCGGGTTCACGACCGGGCAGGCCGAGGCGCTGCGCCGCGCGATGAGCCGCCGGCGCAGCCGCGAGCTGATGGCGGGGTTCTGGGAGGAGTTCAAGGACGGGGCGGCGGCGCGCGGGGTCCCCGAGTCCGTCGCGCAGCGCGTGTTCACGCAGGTGATCGCGTTCTCCGAGTTCGGATTCCCCAAGTCCCATGCGGCGGCGTTTGGGCTGCTCGCCTACCAGTCGGCGTGGCTCCGGCACTATCACCCAGTCGAGTATTACTGCGCGCTCTTCAACAACCAGCCGATGGGGTTCTACTCGCTCGACGTGCTCGGGCGGGACGCGCAGCGCAACGGCATCGAGATCCGGCTCCCGGACGTGAACCGGAGCGACGTGTGGTGCACCATAGAACGGGAAACGGGAAACGGGAAACGGGAAACGGGGGCGGTGCGGGTGGGGCTCGGGTTCGTCCGTGACTGGAGCGAGGAGACGGCGACCGCCGTCGTGACCGAGCGCGAGCGCAACGGCCCGTTCCGGAGCGTCGGCGAGCTCGTGCGCCGCGCGCCTCCCAAGCTCAAGCGCAGCGCGATCGAGAACGTCGTGTGGGTGGGCGGGTGCGACGGCTTCGGTCTCACACGGCGCGAGCTGTTGTGGCAGATAGGGCTGTGGCTCCCGCCCCGGGAGGAGCGCGGCGGTGACGCACGCGGCCGGCGCCAGCTCGAGCTCGCGCTCAACCACCCGCACGAGCACTTGCGCTTCGGCGGCCTGGAGCCGGGCGAGCGGATGCTCGCCGAATACGCGGTGTTGGGGTTCGCGGTGAGCGGCCACCCGCTCGAGCTGCTACGCCAGGCGCTGCCGCGCGGGATGGCGAAGAGCGACGCGCTCCCGCGGCTCGAACACGGGACATGGGTCGAGGTGGCGGGCCTCGTGGTCGCGCGCCAGCGTCCCGAAACGGCGAAGGGGTTCATCTTCGTGCTGCTGGAGGACGAGGCGGGGATGGTGAACGTCATCGTACGGCCGGACGTATTCCAGCAGCACCGCGCCGCGATCCGCGGCGAGCCGTTCCTGTGGGTGCGGGGGAAGCTCGCGAAGGACGACGGGACGGTGAACGTGGTGGCGGAGGAGGTGCGGGGACTCAGACTGAATGCGGAATGCGGAGTGCGGAATGCGGAATCGACGGGCGAGCCCACCATTCCCCATTCACCGTACGCCTTCCTGAAGACGATGCGCCGGGTGGCGCCGGAATCGAAGGATTGGGGCTAGCTTTCCAGATAGACTTATAGAGGGAGGTTCTGGATGCCGCAGCACGAAGTTGCGACGCTCGCCGGCGGGTGCTTCTGGTGCCTCGAGGCCGCGTTCGCGCAGCTAAAGGGCGTAGAGCGGGTCGAGTCGGGCTACTCGGGCGGTCACGTGCCGAGCCCGAGCTACGAGGACGTGTGCACGGGATCGACCGGGCACGCCGAGGTCGTGCAGATCACGTTCGACCCCCAGGTATTGCCGTTCCGCGACCTGCTCCACGTCTTCTTCACGATCCACGACCCGACCACGCCCGACCGCCAGGGAGGGGACGTCGGCACGCAATACCGCTCAGCGATCTTCTATCACACGCCGGAGCAGAAAGCCGAGGCCGGGCAGGTCATCGCGGAGCTCGAAGCCGAGAAAGTCTGGGACGATCCGATCGTGACCCAAGTGACGCCGCTCGAGAAGTTCTATCCGGCGGAGGAGTACCACCGCGATTACTACCGCCGCAACCCGAACCAGGGCTACTGCCGCGCGGTGATCGCGCCGAAGGTCGCGAAGGTCCGCAAGCTCTACCTCGACAAGCTCAAACAGCCGGTGGCTTGAGCGAGCGGTATCACGGTTGGGGGCTTGCTGGCACGGCGATCGCCCCCGTCGGCCATTCACCGTCGAGGAAGCGCCGCATTGCCGCCAGGACCGGCTCGGGTTGCTCAACGTAGAGCGCATGTCCCGCGCCGGGGAACATCATCAACCGCGCATTGGGCATTCGCTCGGCCCACACCCGCGCCCCTTCCGGCGGCGCGATGAGATCCCGATCGCCGTGCATCACGAGGGCCTCGGCCGTGATCGAGCCGGCCTGGTCCCGGAAGTCCCACTCGCCCAGCGACCGATCCACGTGACCATACCACGCAAATAGCTGCTCCGGTCGCTCGTTCGGCAGATCGCAGAAGTCCACCGGGAAACGATCGGCGAGCGCCGGGTCACCCACGTACACCGGTGCGTTCGCCCTCCAAAACCGGCGGCAAAAGCCCTCCGGGTCGCGCTTGCTCGCACCCGACTGGAGCAGGCGGGCGACCTCCTGCGCGGCCGGCGTCCTGACTCGGAGCGCCTTCTCGGGGGGGTTGTAGGAGCGGCCGAGAGCCGCGGAAGGCGCCATAGCGCCGAGCGCAACCAGTCGACTGACACGGTCTGGGTGCTCCGCCGCGTACACCGCCGCGATCGCGCCGACGTAGGAAAAGCCCACGAGCGCCATGCGCTCGAGTCCGAAGTGGCGTCGCACCGCCTCGACGTCGGTGAGGTCGTGCGTGATGCCGATCCGCGCGGGGTCGCGCACCGCGTCCGAGCGGCCGCGACCGCGCAGATCGTAGAAAATCAGGCGCTGGCCGTCGGCGAGCGGCCCGAGCGGGCCCGCGAGGTAGACGGCAAGGGGAACGACGACCGCCTGGGAACCGCTGCCGCAGAGCTGGTAATGGAGGCGCAGGCCCTCTTCGGCCGGTAGCCAGCCCTCCGAGCGGGCGGCCCCACGCATCATTCGCGCAGTGAGGCCGGCCGGGGGCGGGGGCGGGGGCGGGTCTTTCCGAGATAGGTCCGCACCAGGGGCGCCACCCGGCGCTGGACCAACGCGGTCCTGATCTGTTGCTCTGCTTCTGGGCTAGCCTCGACCAGTAACTGCACGCCGCGCCCTTCGCCTTCCTGGATCGCGATCGGGATGCCGTCGCGATAGAGCACGTGGTTCGTCGCGACCGCGGGCAGCGGGTTCCCGGCCGTGAGAATGCCGACGAGATTGAGCGGATCCGCCCCGCTCACCGCGACGAGCTCGCCGCTCGGGTCCTGGCGTCGCACGGAGCGGAGCAGTCCCACCGCCTCTGCAAGCGCGTACTGCTCGCCCGAGAACCCCGCGACGAAGCGGCCGCCGCGGATCTCGCCGCGCGCCTCGAGCCGGCGGTAGGCCCGCAGGACGTCCCGCCACGGCGGCAGCGGGGATTCACGCGTCACGAGCCGCCGGAAGACTACGCCGTAGCGTCGGAGCAGCTGCCGGGCGACGGCTTCCGCGACCTGGTCTTCCGGCAAGAGCGTCGACCGCGGCACGCGCGACCACCGGCCGGCGGTCTCGACCCCGAACGGCGCGACCTTGCCGTGGCGGCGGAACCCGCCGATCGGCCGGCGCCGGTCGGATGGGACCAGCAGCGCCCGCAGCCCCGCGAAGCTGTCCGAGGTGACGAGCCCCCAGGCCACGAGCTCGCCGAGGCCCTTCTCGACCTCGGTCCGCAACAGTCCCGTCGCGCTCACGAGATCGCCGAAGAACGATGCGCCGCGCCGATCGAGCGCGTCGAGTAGCGCCCGCGCCGCGTGCGACAGAGGCAGCTCCCCGGACTCGGGGCTCACCGCGAGCGATCGCCACACGTCTCCTCGCTCCCGTCGAAACAGCGCGACGGGCGTCGAGCGGACGGGTCCAGCCTTGCGACCCCCCCCACCCCCCCCGCCCCCCCCACCGTTCAGGATGGTGCGCGGCGCCACTGCGGCGAGCCTCCCCCAGGCGATCTCCCCCGACAGGCAGAGCCCGTCGAGCCACAGGGGATCGTACTCCCGCAACCGCGCCGGCAGCACGTCCGTCTCCCACGCGCCAGCGGCAACCTCGCACCCGTCGAGCAGGTCGAGCACCGCCGCGAGCCCCTCGGGTCCCTCGGCGCGGGATTCGTCTGCAACCCGCTGCCACTGGAAGAGGAAGCGGGTGAAGTCGGCGGCGGTGACCGGCTCGATCTCCTTGCGCAGCCGGTCCAGGGTGTAGCGATGAATGCGGGCGAGGAGGCGGCGCTCGCACCACTCCAGCTCGCTCGTGCCGGGGGTGAACCGGCCGCGCAGCACGAACCCTTCGTGCTCGAGCGCGCCGAGGGCGAAGTCCACGTCGGCTACCGGCACGCCGAGCGCCGTCGCGACCGCCGCCGCCGTCGTCGGCCCGACAACCTCGAGCCGGCCCCGCACGAGCTCCCGCAGGGCGTCCTCGCGCGTCCAGCTCCTCGCCCGCTCGCGCTCGGGCGGCGTGAGCGCCGGCTCGCAGCGCGCGCCCGGGAACACCGCCGCGAGCATCGGCAGGCGCTCGGCCGCAAGCCACAGTCCTGCGCCCGCCTGAAGCACGCCGGCCCGCCCGGCCTGGACGAGCTGCCCGAAATACCCCTGCCACTCCGCATTCCGCACTCCGCATTCCGCACTCGGGAGGGCACCGGTGACCAGCAACGCATCGTGCAGCTCGTCCGCGGAGCTGACGTCGGGCCAAGCTTCGTCCTTCACCCGGTCGATCGCCGCCTGGTCGAGCTTGCCGAGCTCGTCCGCCGTCTTCACGTCGAGCCCGCGGCGGGTGATCACGGCCTGGGTGCGGCGCTCCTCCAGCGGGGCGTCGTCCAGGAACGCGTACGGCTTCGCGTTCAGCGCCTCGTGCGACAGGGGCGACGGCTCCGCCGTGTCGCGCGCGACGAGCGCGAAGCGCCCCGCCTCCATCTCCTCGAGCACGCGCTTGAGTCCCGGGAAGTCCATCGCCTCGAGCAGGCAGTCCTCGATCGTCTGCTTCACGAGCGGATGGTCGGGGATCTCCCGGTCGCCCACCAGGTTCTCGGGGCAGGCGAGCTGATCGGGAAAGATCGCCGCGACCAGGTCTTCGGCCTCCATCCGCTGCAGCGGGGTGGGCACCTTCTTCCCACCGCGCTGGCGCAGCACGGCAAGTGCCCGGGTGGCGTTCCAGCGCCAGCGTGACTGGAACATCGGCGCGTCGAGCATCGCCTGGACGAGCAGCCCCTCGACCGTCGCGGGCTTCAAGTACTGGAATACGTCCTCGAGCGGGAAGCTGTGCTGAGGCCCGAGCGAGAGGACGATCGCATCCTCGGTCGCCGCGGCCTGCAGCTCGAAATTGAAGCTGCGGCAGAAGCGCTTCCGCAGGGCGAGCCCCCAGGCCCGGTTGACCCGGCTCCCGAACGGCGCGTGCAGCACGAGCTGCATCCCGCCTGCCTCGTCGAAGAACCGCTCGACCACGATCGTCTGCTGCGTCGGGATCACGCCGAGGATCTGCTTCGAGGCAGCGAGATACTCGACCATCTGGCGCGCGGCGGGCTCCGGGAGCCCCGGGATCTCGCGACCCACCCACGCCACGGCCGACTGGGGATCCGCGAGCCGATCGGAGATGTCCTGGCGCAGCCGCGACACGGCCTCCGACAGCTCCGCCGTGCGCGCCGGCGCCTCGCCGACCCAGAACGGGATGGACGGCGGCTGCCCCTGCGCGTCCACGACCCGCACCTGGCCCGACTCGATCTTGCGAATGAGATAGGAGGTGTTGCCGAGCTGGAAGACGTCGCCCGGCATGCTCTCGATCGCGAAGTCCTCGTTGAGCGTGCCGACGAACGTGTCGGTGGGCTCGAGCACCACCCGGTAGTCGCCGATGTCGGGGATGGCCCCTCCCGACGTTATCGCCGCGAGTCGGGCGCCGCGACGGGCCCGCAGCCGGCCGTTCACCCCGTCATAGTGAACGTAGGCGCCGCGCCGGCCGCGCCGCGTGGTGAAGCCCTCGGCGAGCATCTGCACGACGTCGTCGAAGTCCTTGCGCGAGAGGTCGCGGTAGGGATAGGCGCCGCGCACGAGCTCGTACAGCGCCCCTTCGTCCCACTCTTCGCATGCCACCGCCGCCACGAGCTGCTGAGCCAGGATGTCGAGCGGGCGCCCCGGGATGATCAGCCGGTCGAGCCGGCGCTCGCGCGCGGCGCGGACCAGCGCCGCGCACTCGATCAGCTCGTCACGCGACAGCGGAAAGATCCGCCCCTTGGGTACCGCTCCGAGGTGATGTCCCGACCGGCCCACCCGCTGCAGCAGCGTGGCGATCGAGCGCGTCGAGCCGATCTGGCAGACCAGGTCCACCGCGCCGATGTCGATCCCGAGCTCGAGCGACGCCGTGGCGACGAGCGCCTTGAGCTTTCCCTCCTTGAGCCGCTGCTCCGCCTCGAGGCGCTTATCACGAGACAGGCTGCCGTGATGCGACGTGACGTGCTCGGCGCCGACGCGCTCGGAAAGGTGCATCGTCATGCGCTCGGCGAGCCGGCGGGTGTTCACGAACACGAGTGTGGTGCGGTGTTCGCCGATGAGCTGGGCCAATCGGTCGTACAGCTCCTCCCACACTTCCGCCGCCATCACCGCCTCGAGCGGCGAAGAGGGGATCTCGATCGCGAGGTCGAGCTGCCGGGCGTGGCCCGAGTCGATAATGCAGGTGTCGGGTGTCGGGTGTCGGATGCCCGCCAGGAAAGCGGCGATCTCCTCGATCGGCTTCTGGGTCGCGGACAGACCGATGCGCTGGAGCGAGCGGCCCGCCAGATGCTCCAGCCGCTCGAGAGAGAGCGCGAGGTGGCTGCCGCGCTTGTCCCGCGCCACGGCGTGGATCTCGTCCACGATCACCGTGCGCACCGTGCGGAGCATCGCACGCGCGTTTTGGGACGTGAGGATGAGATACAGCGACTCGGGAGTCGTGACGAGGATGTGCGGCGGACGCTTCGCCATCGCCTGGCGGTCGGGCTGCGGCGTATCGCCCGTGCGAACGAGCGTGCGGATCTCCACGTCAGGCAGGCACAACTGCTCCAGCGTGCCGCGGATCTCGGCGAGCGGCTCGGCGAGGTTCTTCTGAACGTCGTTCGAGAGCGCCTTGAGGGGAGAGACGTACACCACCTGGGTCTCGTCCCCCAAGGTGCCGTCCAGCCCCTGACGAAGCAGGGAATCGATCGCGGCGAGGAACGCCGCGAACGTCTTCCCCGAGCCCGTGGGGGCCGCGATCAGCGCGTGCCGGCCGGCCTGAATGATCGGCCAGGCGCCACGCTGCGGCTCGGTCGGATCGCGGAACCGCGACTCGAACCAGCGCGCGACGACGGGATGGAAGCCGGAGAGCGTCATCACACCATTCTATGGCGAAAATTTACCGAAGGGGAGGGGCATGAACGCGGCGAACAGCCAGCAAACAGCATTAAACAGTATAATAGTTGACTAAACATCACACACGATCTACCTTGCTTGCTCCTGCACAGGGGGAGCTCTTGAGCCATGACGGCGCGCCCCGAGGTCGCGGCCCCGAAGCAGTCAATAACCACCTATCAGGACTTTCTCTCCGCGCTGCTCTCCGACCGAGAGCGCTTCTTTGACGAGGTGGTCGCAGGCACCGCGCTTCGCGCCAAGCTCCGATACGCCGCCGTAACGATCGTCGGACTGGCCGGGTTCTTCGGGTTGGTTGCCGGCGCCTATTCCGGACCGGCGCAGGCCCTGTCGGCCGCCATCAAGCTGCCATTCCTATTCTTCGCGACGTTCGCGGTCTGCTTCCCGGCGTTCTTTGTCGTGCAGGTTCTCGTCGGCTCCCGCCTGCGCTTGCTGCAGGTGGTCGTGCTGGTATTCGGAGCGCTGGCGCTGACGTCCGTTCTGCTCGCTGCGTTCGTGCCGATCACGCTCTTCTTCCTCATTACCGGCGCCAATTACTATTTCCAGCACCTCTTGAACATCACGATCGCGGGCGTCTCCGGACTGTTCGGCATGTACGCCCTGCACGAGGGGCTCAGCGTCGTCTGCGAACAACGCGGGGTTTACCCGAGGAAGGCGCTGACCATCATGCGGGCGTGGGCGGTACTGTTCGGATTCGTGGGAATCCAGCTGGCGTGGAGCCTTCGCCCCTTCCTCGGCGATCGCAACCAGCCGTTCCGTGTGTTCGGAAACTACCAGGGAAACTTCTACGCGGCGATCATTTACGCCGCAAAGCAGCTGGAAAAGCCTCCCGCGCCGGCCGGCAGACAAGATACGGTGCCTCGGTTTCGCGGCCTGCCGCTTGCCCCGGGCGACACCGCTCGAGACACGACCAACCGGCGTAACCGCCCATGACACGTGACGGTCACGGCTTCGAGAATGAGATCCTCACCATCGAAGAGGTCGCCGCGTACTTACGCCTCACGCCGCAGACCATCTACCGGTGGGCGCAGGAAAAGCGCATTCCAGCGGTCAAATTGGGCAAGGAGTGGCGCTTTCGGAGGAGCATCATCGACCAATGGCTCGATGCGCAGATCCTCGCCGATGACTCGGGCTTCGGCCACCTCAAGAGGCAGCGTTGAGCGCGGCTTCCAGCGACACTCCTCGCGCCGCGGCGATACGCTCGAGCGTTTCCCCGATCTTGTTGTTTGGGGTCGAAGCACCTGCGGTGATGCCGATCGCCAGGGGCCCGAGCGGAAGCCAGCCGGCGCGCCGCTCCTCTGCCGTCCCGCCCACCGGGCGGAAACGGATCGTGGCGGTCTCTGGATCGATGCAGGTCGCGTCCTCGATGTGATAGGTCGGCACCTTGCCGTCGCAGATCGCCGCCAGATGGGTCGTGTTGCTCGAGTTGTACCCGCCGATCACGACCATGAGGTCGAGCCGCTCGGCGATCAGCTTGAGCACCGCGTCCTGCCGGTCCTGCGTCGCCGAGCAAATCGTGTCGAAGCTGCGGAAGTGGTCGGCCAACGCCGTTTCCCCATAGCGTCGCACCACGCTGCTCCGCAGCTCGGCCGCGATGGCGAGCGACTCGTTCGAGAGCATGGTCGTCTGGTTCGCCACGCCGACGCGCTCGAGGTCGTGGTCGGGGTCGAAGCCCGGTGACATTCTCTCCGAAAAGCGGTCCAGGAACTGCTCCTTGCTCCCCGCCTCCTCGATGTACCCGCACACCGCGCGCGCCTCGACCATGTCCCGCACCACGAGGTACCGCCCGGCGGGGTACCTCGTCACCTGGCTCGCGGTGGCCTTGGTCTCCTCGTGATGGTACTTACCGTGGATGACCGCGGTGAAACCGTCCCTCGCGTAGGACTCCACCCGCTTCCAAACGTTGAGCACCGAGCCGCACGTCGTGTCCACCAGGACCGAGCCCAGGGCTCGGAGCCGCTCGAGGTCTTTCACGGTCACGCCGAACGCCGGCAGGATCACGACATCCTTCGGCGTCAGCGCCTCGAAGTCGAACTCCCCGCCCTCGGGGCGGCGCAGAAACTCCACCCCCATGCTGCGCAGCTTGCTGTTGACGTGCGGGTTGTGGATGATCTCGCCGACCAGGAAGAGCCGTCGGTCCGGGAATTGGGCGCGGGTCTCGTAGGCGTACTCGACGGCGCGGTCCACGCCGTAGCAGAATCCGAACTCACGGGCGAGTTTGAACGTCAGGTCACCCACCGTGAGCGCGTAGCCGTGCTCGCGCATCAGGTCCACCAAGCGGCTGTGGTAGTCCGCGGTCAGGGCGCCCGTGATGCGACCTTTCAGGCCGAATCCGCGCCGGAAATACGTTTGCTCCACGGAGGTGAATGTAACCGCACGGTGACCGCCACGCGTTGCGATGAAGCATGCTCAGGGCATCGCCTCGCACGAGACGGAATCCGAGCCAAGCGCGATCGCCTCGAACGACGCGACGAGCGACGACCGCCCGGTGGTCCCGACCTCGACCCCGGTGCCGTGCGCCGTGATCCTCAGCCGGCCGGCCCTGCGGCCGACCGAGACCGTACCGCTGTCCACCCAGAGGCCGTGCGCGACGTCGCCCAGCATGAAGCGCACGGCCACCACGGCCCCGCGCGCGGCTATGGTGTCGCCCCGCTCGAGCAAGGAGAAATCCCCCGCTGCCAGTGAATCGCCCGAGCGCAACCAGACGAGCACGCCGTTGCCGCCCTGGGTTCCTCGGATCAGCACTCCTCTCCCGACCCCGCCCCCCCCCGCCGCACGACGGCATCGGCCTGCGCTGGCGGGCGCATCGAAGCGGACCGTGTCTCGGGGCGGGTGGGTGACCTGCGCGCGCAGCCGCGCGGCGGGCTGCAGCGAGTTGCCGCAAGCAGTGCCCGCGACGGCGAGCGCGCACAGCGCGAGGCCGCGACCGCTCAGGGGGAGGGGGAGGGGGAGGGGGAATCCGCGCCGAGCAACGCGCGCGCCGCTGCTGGCGGCAGGGTGTGGGGAGCGAGCGCGTCGATCAGGTCGGCGGGCAGGGGTCGAGACTTGAGGTGCTTGCGATCCACGCACACGAGCACCATCCACCCCGCGGCCACGAGCCCGGACCCGGGCGCCCGCAGCACGTCGAAGTTCAGGGTCATCGACTTCGTGCCGACCCGGCCAACGTATGCGGCGACCGTCAACCGGTCGTCCAGCCGCGCGGGCGCGTAGAACTCGCTATGGACCGCTTTCCGGGGCAGGAAGATGTCGTAGCGATCGAAGACCCGCGTGTAGGCGAGGCCGCACGAGCGGAACAGCTCGGTCTCGGCGATCTCGAAGAACCGCACGTACGACCCGTAAAAAATGATGCCCGCGAAGTCTACGTCGGACCACCGGACGTACTCTTCGATGATATACGGCGTGGCGGGCATCGCGTCCCGACCGGTGGAGCCCGAGCGGGAAGCTAGGGTAGGTAAAACGCCGACGCCAGGATCGGCGGGTCGGCGGTCAGGCGCGCGCGGCGGAGCTAGCGCCTCCGTGCCCGTTGTGGCGCAGGCCGTAGGCGCGCAACCGGCGCCACAGCGTCGTGCGACTGATGCCGAGGCGCCGCGCGGTCTCGGCGAGCGCCGCGCCGTCTCGGCGAGCCTCCCGCCGGTAACCTCAAGAGTGTCGACGATCGCCTGCCGCTCTCGCTCGGCCAACGTCTTCGCGTGGTCCCCGTCTGCCAGGAAGATGGCCTCACCCAGGTCGGTGGGGCCGTGCTTCAGCGCGCGGACCCGGCCGCCGAGCGCCACCAGGCGCTCCCGGAGCGCCGGGCCGCGCACGAAGGCAGGGTCGCCGAGACTGTCGATCAGCCTGCGGGCGCGGTGGTTCGCGTACAGCATCCGGCCATGGGTGTCGAACACTACGACTCCTTCGCTGAACGACTCCATCACGGCTTGGCCGATGGGGGCGAAGGTGGGCGGTGACGGGAGCATTGGGCCCTTCTCTCGCGTTGCCATACGTGATTGGATACTCGGAATGGGGGTCAGAGTTTCAGGCAGCGCCGCCATAAGGAGGACCCTCAGAGTGGTGCGACGTCACAACTCGGGTGCGCCCTGAACGACCACTCTCCCCCTCCCTAAGTTAAGCCCGGCTCGCGTAGTGTGAGCGCCACAGGGGTGCGCGCCAGGGCGAGCGCCGTCTCCCAGGGCGCCGCGTCAGGGCTAGCGCCCCCGATGCCTGCCCCCCCGCCCCAGCCGTGCCCCATGCGCGACCTGCTTCCCCCGCTCCCGCCGCTCCCCGTCCGCGCGCCCGCCCTCGCCGAGTTGGCGCCGCAGGTCATCGAGGGTATCCGAGCGCAGCGCCTCCCGTTTCCCACGCACCACGGTGAACCGGACCGGCCGGTCGAAGGCGGGGAGGTCCCGCACCTGGAGTCGCCGCGCTTGGCCCTCCTTGAGTCGCAGCCGCACGACGCCGACGCCGTTCTCCACCTCGTACTCCAAGGGGACCCGATCGCCGTACAGGTGGGCCGACGACGGCAGCGCCTCGAGTGCCTGCCGCGTGGCGACGGGGATGGTCTCGTCCACGTCGAGTGTAATCCGCGTTTCGATGAAGTTCTGCCAGGACGCCACGCTGTCGAGCTGCCGCCCGAGCCGCGCGGCAATCTGCTCGGTCGCGGCCTCTGCCAGCCGGCCGCCGGAGCGGCGCCAGTAAAACCCGAACCGCTCGAGCGCCCGCCGCACCCGCGTCTGATCGGGGTGAGGCGTGTGGCCCGCGAGCAGGGAATCGACCAGCGCCGCCCGAGCTGAGCCCGCGAGCTCCTGCGGGAACGGGTTCGGCAGGGGCTCCGCGTCCCGCTCGAGGAGGAACCCCGAGTATTCCACGGTCCGGACCACGATGAGCCCTTCCCGCCGTCGCTGCCGTTCGAATGCGACCGTGGGTGCTCCGCGCCGACTGTAGCGGCGGATGGCGCGCGCTGGGACGTGGGTGCCTTCGATGCTCGCGCGGGGCACGCCGAACCGATCGGCGAAGTAGCGCAGCGTCCCCGCGACCGCTCCCCGGGTGCCGCACATGGAGCCCCGGCTCACCCGGACTTCGCGGCCGTCGGCGGTCTCTTCATCGATCACCAAGTCGAACGGCATCACGCGCGCGACGAGGTCGGCGAACGCGGAGACGGTCTTCTCCCCCGCGTAGGGCAGCTGCTCGGGCAGGCTGAGCTCGAGCTGCCGGTACACGGACGCGGTTCCGAGCGCCACGTCCTCGATCGCCTTCACGAGCACGCCACGCCCTTCCGCCCAGGAGTCAACCGACTCGTGGAACAGATGGCGCGCCAGGCCGTAGACCTCCCCCAGGTAGCCGTGCTTGTTGACCGCCTCGGCGTAGACGTTGTAGGCCGTCAGATGATCGCTCCCCGCCACGGCGAGGCCTCGCAGGTTCCGCTCCTCACGGGTCATACGATGCAGGGACTCGATGTTCGCGGCCACCGCCACGACCGGGATCAACTCGGCATCCGCGTGATACAGCAACTCGCCCCACGGCCGCTCGACCGGCATCGCCTCGACCTCGCGCCCGTAGCGCGTCAGCCGTCCGTTTTCGACGAGCCCCCGCTCGGTCAGGACGTCCACGGCATCCCGGTAGGCCCGCCGGTCCAGCGGCACGGGGAGATCGAGATCCCGCGCATCGACGCCCAGCGCGGCGCACGTGATCGCCACGCGCTCCGCGTCCCCGGCGAGTTGGAACTCGGGTGCGGTGGGCTGGAGACGCTCGAAGGCGAGATCGCGGTCGCTCAGGATGTAGACCTCGCCGCGTTCCACGCGCCCGTGCACGCGACCCGCCATCTGGAGGATTTCGTTGGCGCCGAGGTACAGCCGCGTCAGCACGTTGCGGCCGCGCTCGACGACGTTCGCGTAGCGCGCGTCGTAGATCACGACGGTGTCGAGCCCGCGGATGTTGAGCGCGGATTGGCCGGCGGCGGTCATGGCCAGGAGAAAGGGGCGCCTCACCTGGCCGTCCAGAAAGGGGCGGATGACCCGGATCGGCTCCCCGCCGTGGTAGAACGCGGTCGCCAGAGCCTGCCACCGATCGCCAAGCTCCTTCGCGATCTGCTCCACCTCCGCCCGCGTGGGGACGAACACCGCCACCCCGCGACGCTCGCGGATCACCCGTCGGACGAAGGGTTCGTTGAGAAACTCCAGCGCCTGCTCCGGCAGCACGCGCACATCGGCGGCCCTGGCCGGATCGAACGCGTGCGTCTCGAGCACCTCGATCGAGGCGAGGTAGCGCGCGTAGAACGTCGGGTCCACGGTCGCCGACAGCCAGATGAAGCGGCACCGTGCCCGCTTGCCGAGCGCGAGGCAGAGCTCGAGCTCCGCCGAGGTCTGATGGATCTCGTCCACGACCAGGGTGTCCCGGTCGGTGATGAGCCCGTCCTCGAACCAGCGCCGCGCGATGCCGGTGGTAACGATGACGACGTTCCAGGTGGGCGTCTCGGGGGTCGCTTCGCGCTCGCGGTTCACGACGCCGACTTTGAGCGGCGCGCCCAGGATCGTCGCCGCGATCGGCCGGATGGCGAGGGTCTTCCCGGTCCCCGTCCCGGCCACGATCCCGAACCCGCGGCCCGACGCCGCGAGACGCCGGATGTCGGCGCCGTGCTCCCGCTCGAGCAGCGTCTCGATGTCCAGGGTCATGGCGAGCTCGATCGTCTCGCACGCCGCCCGGGTGGGGGCGATGACGATGACCCGTCCGGTCGCGGGCTCCGCCGCGAGGAACGCTTGAGGATCGGGGGGGAGAAAATGATCGCGGGAGATGCGCACGGCTGAATACAAGGTAACCGGTGCGGCAAGCGCAAACGGCCGCGGCGGCCGCGCCGCGGCGGCCGGTGCGCCCGTCAGTCTCCCAGGCTGATGCCGAGATCCCGCGCGGTGGCGATGGTGTCGGAGTCGAGCGGCACGCGTTTGGGGGTGGCGAGCGCCTCGTCGATGGCCACGAAGTCGAACGTCGGGGGCCGGAGGGCGACCATGTTCCCGAACTTGCCCTCGGCGATGAGGCGCACCGCGGCGGCGCCGAACCGCAGCCCGAGCAGGCGGTCGAACGTCGTGGGACTGCCGCCCCGCTGCAGGTGGCCGAGCACCAGAGTGCGCGTCTCCTTGCCCGTCATTGCCTCGATCGAGTTCGCGACCTTGTCGGCGACGCCGCCCAGACGCTCGTGCACCGGGTCGATGAGCGATACGGTCCCACCCTTGGGCGCCGCCCCTTCCGCCGCCACCACGATGCTGAAATGGCGGCCCTCGACCTCGCGCCGGCGGATCTTCTCGCACACCTTCGCGAGATCGAAGGGGATCTCGGGGATTAGAATCACGTCGGCCGAGCCGGCTATCCCTGAGTGCAGCGCGATCCACCCGGCATACCGGCCCATCACCTCGACCACCATGACGCGCTCGTGGCTCTCGGCCGTCGAATGGACCTTGTCGATCGCGTCGGTGGCGGTCTGGACCGCGGTGTCGAACCCGAAGGTCGCCACCGTGCCGCCGACGTCGTTGTCGATCGTCTTCGGAACGCCGACGACCGGGATGCCCTTCTCGCGGAACAGTCGCTGCGCGATGCGCAACGAGCCGTCGCCGCCGATGGCGATCAGCGCGTCGATCTCGAGCGTCCGGAACGCTGCGACAAGCTCGTCGGAGCGGTCGCGCTCGACCGAGGCACCACCGGACCGGGATGTAGGCCAGCGGAAGGGATCGCCGCGATTGGTGGTCCCCAGGATGGTGCCGCCGAGATGGGTGATGCCGCGCACCGCGTTCGCGTCGAGCGGGACGACACGATCCTCCCCGAGCAGCCCGCCGTAACCGCGTCGGATGCCGACGCATTCCCAGCCGCGATGGAGCGAAGCGAGGACGGCGCCGCGGATGACGGCATTGAGGCCGGGCGCATCGCCGCCGCCGGTGGAGATGGCGATCTTCAACGCGATGGAGGCGGCGCAACCTGCTGCATCAGCCGCAGGACTTCTCCCGGCTCGGCGTGGCGGCCCACGGCTTTTTTCGAGAAGATCCGGCGCCCGTCTACCTCGACCTCGAACACGCCGCCGGAAGACTGGATAAGCTTCACGTCGGCGTGCGGATACACCTTGCGCAGTTCGGCCGCCAGACCGGCGGCTCGGGGCTCATAATTTCAGACGACGCAGTATTCGATCGTGACTCGCATACGAATGATGAAGAATAGTCGCGCTTGACACCCGGCGCCACAGTCCCGAGCTTGCGCGACAATCCATGAGCCTGCTCCTCCGCCTGAAGGCGTCTCCGGGGTTGCTGGTGCAGGGGCTCGTGTCGCTCGCGGCCGGGCTCGCGTCCGGATGGGCGGCGATTGGGTACGCTTCGGGGCGGGCGAACGTCGGCTCCACGCTCGGGCTCGAGTTCCTAATCCTCGTCGGGGTCGGCGCGCTGACCCGGGGTTACGGCATCGCGCTCCCGGGCAATGGCTTCTCTTCCTACGTCTTGGGCGTGACGACGTTCGCAGTGCTCGACGGCACGTGGAGGCTCGCCGCCGTCGTAGCGCCGCTCGCGCTCGCGCCCACGTGACGGCCGGGAGCGCCGTCGCCGGCCTCGTATATGAGCGGCTGGGCGGCGCCACGGGCACGCAGGCGCTGGCCACCGTGAACCTCGGCGCGCTGGCCGCCCTGCTCGTGCTGCTGCCGGTCGCGGTGAATGCCTCGCTGTACCTCGAGCTCGCGCTCGGCCGCCCGCTCGCGTCGCTGGACTCCGGGCTCACGGCACGCTGGGAGGCGATCGTGTACGCGTGCTCCGCAGCGCTGGCACTCGGGTGGCTGCGCCTGACCCACGCCGGTCTCGAGAGCGCGGACGCGCTCACCTTGGCCGCCGTGCTCGCGGTTGCGACCGTCACGAGCGCCTACGTGATCCGCAGAGCCGTACGCGCCGACGAGCTGGAGCTGCTCCAGGGGCTATCGCAAGCAATTGCCGGGGACTTGAGCCTCGCCAGGAGCTTCGCGCGCATCCAGAATCTCACTCGGCGGCTGGTCCCCTGGGAGCAGATGTGCTTTGCCCGCTACGACCCGCGCACCAATCAGATGGAGCTCGTCGCCGACACCGCGGCGGGAGCGAGGGGCGGAGCAGCGGGAGCGGCCGTCGAAACCGGGCGCCCGCAGCTCCGGTTCGATGCGACCGCCGGGGCGACGGTCGAGGCGGTGCGGCTGCGGCGTCCGGTGGTCGCCGCGCCCGAGGCCGGCCTGGGAGGGGGGATCGTCCCCGGCCGAGAGACACCAGGTTCCGAAGTTCTCGTGCCCCTGTATCACGCCGGCGAGCTCGTCGGCCTGTGGAGCGTGCGCCATTCCCGACCCCGGATCTACCAGGACAGGGACGCGGCGCTCTTGGCCCTGCTCGCGCCGCAGCTCGCGCTCCTGCTCGCGATCGAAGCCTCCGTGCAGCCGGTGGCGGGGGCCTCGGAGCGGACCGGCGCTTTCGTCCAGACGCTGCGCGCCACGGCGCGGCACATCCACGCCTCGAGCCAGGGGGTGACGGCGGCAGCGCAGCGCTCCAGCCACGGTGCCCGGCAGGCGGCAAGCATCCTGACCTCGCTCGGGCGTGATTCTGAGCAGCTGCAGCGCCACGCCGGGGCGGTCGCCGAGGCCGGGGACCAGACCCGGCAATCGGGCGCGCAGATGGACAAGACCACCGACAGGGTCCGGCTCGCCACGCAGGCCGCCGTCCGCCGCCTCACCGACCTGGGCGCGACGACCGAGGAAAGCGCAAATGAAGTCCGCCGGCTGCGGGACGTCGCCGAGCAGGTGGAGAAGTTCTCGGAGACGATCGGCCTCGTCGCGAACCAGACCAACCTGCTGGCCCTCAACGCCACGATCGAGGCAGCCCGCGCCGGTGTGCACGGGCGCGGCTTCGGGGTGGTCGCCGACGAAGTCCACAAGCTGGCGGAGGCGAGCGGGCGCGAGGCGCGCAACGTCGGCAAATCCGCTCAGGACACGCGCAAGGCCCTAGACCGAGCGGCGCAACTCCTCGAGCGGATCCGCACGGAACTGAGCGCAGTCGCGCAGGGCTCGGCGGACTGGGTCGGGGACCTGGACCACATCCCCGAGGCCGCCTCGCAGACCGCACGCGCCGGAAAGTAGGTCGTACACATGGCGGGAGAGGTCATGGA